>JBILRJ010000044.1:0-15266 GCA_044372695.1 Spirosomataceae bacterium | reverse complement strand
AGAAAGATCGCATGGAAGGTTTGATTATGGCAGGGCAATTGATTTTAGGATTGTCAATTTTAGTTACATTGCATGAATTTGGGCATTACATTACTGCCAAATGGTTTAAAATGCGGGTAGAGAAATTCTACCTCTTCTTCGATTTTTTGTTTCCAATTCCGACCGTTCTGAATTTTGCTTTGTTCAAAAAGAAGATTGGTGATACGGAATATGGTTTAGGTTGGTTTCCTTTGGGTGGATATGTTTCGATATCTGGAATGATTGACGAAACTCAAGATGCAGAAACCTTGGCCAAAGAACCGGAACCTTGGGAATTTCGTGCAAAACCCGCTTGGCAACGTTTGATTGTGATGTTGGGCGGAGTTATTGTAAACGTCATTACGGGTGTTGTTATTTTTGTTTGTTTAACTTATTCCAATGGGAACAATTACATTTCCAAAAATGATTTAAACAAAAATGGAATTGTAGCGCTTGAACTAGGTAAACTAATTGGCCTAAAAACAGGAGATAAAATTTTGAAAGTAAACGGAGCAGATTTCAAAAGTGCTTCGGATTTAAGATCTTCAGAGGTGTTTTTGGGAGATAATTCATCTTATACAGTACTAAGAGGTAGTCAAGAATTGGTAGTTAAAATTCCTTCTGATTTCATTGAAAAATTAAGCGATAAAAAAGCGGCATTTATTGAACCAATGACCAAATTTAGGGTGGCCGAAGTAGCAACTCCCAATCCCCCTACTTTGTTGGATAAACTTTTTGGAGGAAAATCCGAAGAAATGCTTCCTGCTTTGGCGGCTGGATTAAAAGCGGGAGATTACATTACCTCCGTTAATAATCAACCCATCAACTTTTATCACGAGGCGAAAGAAGCACTGGCTAAAGAAGCTGGGAAGTCGATCAAATTGGGAATTTCGAGAAATGGGAAAGCCGACACCTTAAGCATGGTGGTGGCCAATTCCGGACAAATTGGTTTTTTGGCTGAAATGCTATTAAAACCTACTCATGAAGATTATACCTTTTCTGAAGCGGCTGGAATCGGGACCACTCGCGCTTTTTCAGTGATTTCAGATAATGTGCGCGGATTCAAGAAAATCGCTACCGGTGATGTTTCAGCTTCTAAGGCCTTGAGTGGCCCGATTGGGATTGCACAAATGTTTGGTGGAATATGGGATTGGAATCGTTTTTGGATGTTGACAGGCTTGTTATCAATGGCTTTAGCTTTCATGAATATTTTACCAATTCCCGCTTTGGACGGAGGTCACGCTATATTTTTATTGTACGAAATGATCACAGGTAAACCTGCATCTATAAAAGTGTTAGAACGTGCCCAGCAAATTGGAATGATGATTTTGTTGGCTTTAATGGCTTACACTTTTGGTAACGATTTGTTCAAAGCATTCTTTTAAATTAACTGATGAATCATCTTTTTATAGAAACCGTTTTTCGAAAAGGATTATTCATCGGTTTTTTATGCCTTGTTTCTTTTCAGTTGCTATCGGCAAAAAAAAATGAAAGACACCCTTTTCATACCTCGGTAAGCGAATGTGTGTACAATGAAAAAGATCAAGTTTGGGATTTGAGCATTCGTTTGTTTCAAGATGATTTTGAACAAGTATTGAGTGATTTTCAATCTAAAAAATTTCAATTTCAATTTGCCACTGATCCAGATGCTTTGCTAGAATCTTATGTGCGAAAACACATCGGATTTCAAGTAAATAAAAAATTGCAAACACCATACAGGTGGATTGGATGGGAAACTCAGGGCGATGCTGTCTGGATTTATTTAGAAATTCCGTCACAGAGTGATTTGTCAGGGGTTTATTTTCAAAATAGCCTTTTTTGTGAAACATTCGCAGACCAAACCAATTTGCTGCATATCGCCAAAAAAGAATTGAAAAGGTCTTATTTATTCCAAAAAAATCAAGTCGTTCAACAAATATCTTGGTAATATTGCATGACAACTTGTCTTGTGGCATACTTTTTGCGAGTAGGTGATTTCGTTACAGATAATGTGTAGAGAATTTTATTAATAGATGTGCCCATGAATAACCCAAATGATATTTTTAAGCATTTAAAATTGTCCGAGATATCGGATTTTGAAAATATTGAATTAATTCCCATTGGTTCAGAAGGAGTTAGTCAAGATGACAAAATGAGCGTTTTGCCTGACGACCTTTCCATATTAGCCATCCGAAATATTGTTTTATTCCCTGGCATGGTGATTCCCATTACGGTGAGTCGCCAAAAGTCGGTTCGACTTGTCAAAAAGGCTTATAAGGGTGATCGCACGATTGGGGTAATTACGCAATCTAATAATACCAAAGAAGAACCTAAGCCCGACGACTTGTATAAGGTAGGAACGGTAGCACACATTGTCAAAATGTTTGTTTTACCCGGAGGAAATACCACCATCATCGTTCAAGGTAGAAAGCGTTTTGAGGTGAAGGAATATGTGAAAACGGAGCCGAATCTTGTTGCCAAAGTAGAATATTGGGAAGATAATTTCCCCAAAAAATTGAATAAAGAAAACAAAGCTTTGGTTTCTACCTTGAAGGAATCAGCTTTAAAAATATTAAATCTCAATCCAGATATTCCCCGTGAAGCGCAAATTGCGATTGATAACATAGAGACTTCTGCTTTTTTAGTGCATTTTTTGTCGTCCAACATCAATGCTGAATTGAAGGATAAACAAGGTTTGCTTGAGACAAAGGATGGCATTGAACAAGCCACACATTTGTTGGAGTTTATGTTGAAAGATATTCAACATTTGGAATTAAAAAGGGAAATCCAAAGCAAAGCATCGAGCGATATTGATCAACAACAAAGAGATTATTACATTCGTCAACAAATTAAAGTGTTGCAAGAAGAGCTTGGCGTAGAAAGTCCCGAACAAGAATTGGATGGCCTACGTTCTAAAGGTGTTAAGAAGAAATGGAACAAAGAAGTCAACGACTTTTTTAACAAAGAATTAGCTAAACTTCAGCGGACCAATGCCATGTCGGCTGAATATCCGATGTTGATGAATTTTGTGGAATTATTGGTGGATTTGCCTTGGGCAGAATATACCAAAGATAATTTCGATCTTCAGAAAGCGAAACGAATTTTAGATGCCGATCATGCTGGATTAGAAAAAGTCAAAGAAAGAATCATTGAATATTTAGCCGTTCTGAAAATGAAAGGAGACATGAAAGCGCCAATTTTATGTCTTTATGGCCCTCCAGGCGTGGGTAAAACCTCTCTAGGAAGGTCCATTGCCAAGGCCATTGGCCGTAAATATGTGCGTATGGCTTTGGGTGGCTTGAGAGATGAGGCAGAAATTCGAGGTCATCGGAAGACTTACATTGGGGCGATGCCGGGAAAAGTCATTCAAAACATCAAAAAATCAGGCTCGTCCAATCCGGTATTTATTTTGGATGAAATAGATAAAGTAGGTTCTGATCACCGAGGAGATCCATCTTCTGCTTTGTTAGAAGTGTTGGATCCGGAGCAAAACAATAGCTTCATGGACAATTATTTGGAAGTGGAGTATGATTTGTCGAAAGTCATGTTCATCGCTACTGCCAATAATTTGGATACCATTCACCCTGCTTTGAGGGATCGTATGGAAATCATTGAAGTAAGTGGTTACACGATAGAGGAGAAAGTTCAAATTGCCAAAAAGCATTTGTTACCAAAACAAAAGAAAGAGCATGGAGTAGAGAAAGCAGCTTTTAGTTTAAGCGATTCTGCGATTCAAAAAATAGTGGAAGGTTACACTCGCGAGTCAGGCGTACGTAAACTAGAGCAAGAAATTGGCCGGTTGGTCAGGAAAATCACCAAATCCATTGCGATGGACGAAGCTTTTCCTGCGAAAGTGCAGCCAGCAGATGTGGTTCGTTTGTTGGGGCAAGAACATTTTGAGAAAGATTCTTATGAAAGCAATGAATATGCTGGAGTGGTAACAGGCCTAGCTTGGACTCCGGTGGGTGGAGATATTCTGTTCATTGAAACTCTATTGAACAAAGGAAAAGGACAATTGACGCTTTCTGGTCAATTGGGAGATGTGATGAAGGAATCAGCTATGGCCGCTTTGAGCTTCTTGAAGGCGCATTCAGATGATTTAGGAATCGATTATCGAGTGTTTGATCAATATAATTTACACATTCACGTTCCAGCAGGGGCGGTTCCAAAAGATGGTCCATCAGCTGGAATTACCATGTTGACAGCCATTGCATCTGCATTGACACAAAGAAGAGTCAAATCTAATTTGGCGATGACAGGTGAGATTACTCTGCGAGGTAAAGTATTGCCGGTAGGTGGAATTAAAGAGAAAATTTTGGCAGCTAAGCGTGCGGGAATTAAGGAGATCATCATGTGTTACAAAAACCGTAAGGATGTGGAGGAAATTGAAGCCAATTATATTTCAGATTTAACTTTTCATTACGTGGAAAATGCGAATGAGGTTCTGAAAATAGCTTTATTGGAAGAGAAAGTAAGTAATCCGGTCAATTTTGTTTTTCAGGAAGAAAAGGTGAAATAGAGGTGAGAAGACGGGAAGAGAAGAGAGAGAAGAGAGAAAACGGAAAGAAAACTGGAAGAGAGAAAACAGGAAGATAGAAAATGAGAGATAGAAGAGAAAATGAGAGATTCAATAAAAAACTCTTACTTGTTCTCTCTTCTCTTCCCGTTTTCTCTCTTCTCTCTTCTCTCTTCCCTTCCTCTCTAAAGCCTAAGCCCTATTTTCTGCCAATCCAATTTCATCAAAGCTGATGTAGGTAATTTCTCCTTGATCAAGGCAATATTGAATTAATTTGATCACTTCATGCTCAGCCATAGGCCGCAGGCAGTCCACAATCATTTGAATGGACAAAGCTCCATTTTTTAGATAATTCAGCAATAATATTCTTTCTTCCTCATTTCCTTCAGGAAATGCTTTTCCGCTAGATTCTTTTTTTCGCTGGATACAAACATCACAGATTCCACAATTTTGATCTAGATTTTCTCCAAAATAGGCTACGATTTGCCTGGTTCGGCAGATGTTTTTTTGGCGAACAAAATGTTCCACCGCTTCTATTTTTAATGAGCTTTTATTTTTTTTGGTTAAATAATTGGCCCAATTGATGGGTAAATGTTGGACGTTGGCACGCGGAGTCAAGAAGCTTAACTTGGGTAAACCATTTTGTTTGTCATAATCGATGATTTCAAACTTCTCTAATAAAGCCAAGGTTTTTTCAACCTCTTGAATGGGCATTTTTACTTGTTGCGAAAGATTGAATTCAGAAATAGAAACAAATTCGTTGTACAAATTTCCCCCGTATAATCGTAGAAGCGCTTTTAAACTAGATTCAAATTTTTTATTGCGGATTTGGAAGTCGTATAATTCCGTCGCATTCACATTGATTTTAATTTTGGAAGAATTTTGAGAGGCCTCATTCAATAAAATAAGCCCTTCATTTTCCAGTACTTTGATGGCATAAAAGGTTTCGGAGCTGGGTAACTGAAAGCGTTTCGCCATTTCTTGCCAATTGAAATCATAGGTAGCAAATTCTGCGCTCCCCTCGGCTATTTGTAAAAAATTGCAAATGGCTTGATAGGTTTTTTTGAGTACTTCTGCCTCGGGGTATGATTTTTCCCATTGCGTTTTTAAATCAATGAGATCTTTTTCTTCGATCAAAATGGCTGCATAAGCCTTTTTCTCATCTCTTCCAGCACGACCCGCTTCTTGGTAATAGGCTTCCAAAGAATCAGGTAGGTCCATGTGCACCACCAAACGTACATTCGGTTTATCGATACCCATGCCAAAAGCGTTGGTTGCCACAATGCAATCAATTTTGCCTTGAATCCAATCATTTTGCCTTTGGCTACGTGTTTTGGTATCTAACCCTGCATGATAGAAATGTGCGTTGATGCCATTTCGGCTTAAATGTTCTGCAATTTCTTGAGTTTTTCTTCTGTTTCTGGCGTAAACAATGGAAGAACCTGGTACTCGCTGAAGCATTTGGAGGACTTTCTTGTCTTTGTTTTCTTCCCAAAGAACCGAGTAAGATAAATTAGCTCGACTAAAGCTTTTCTGAAAAATTTGGGGATTTTTCAGTTCTAATTTTTGAGCGATATCAAGCTTAACCTCTTCGTTTGCGGAGGCCGTTAAAGCGATGCAAGTAACTTGGGGGAAGAGATTTTTAAACGCATTGATTTCCAAATAGGGAGGACGGAAGTCGTAACCCCATTGAGAAATACAATGTGCTTCATCGACAACCAAAAGTCCGATTTTCATCAATTTGGCTCGTTCGATGAACAATTCCGTTTTTAGTCTTTCTGGAGAAACATACAAGAATTTGGTTTTGCCATAAATGCAATTGTCCAACAAAATATCTATTTGTCGGGCATGCATTCCTGAGTAAATCGCCACAGCCGGAATACCTCTTTTATTCAATTGATCCACCTGGTCTTGCATCAAAGCAATCAATGGAGAAATAACAATGCAAACACCCTCTTTGGCCAATGCGGGCACCTGAAAGCAGATTGATTTCCCTCCGCCAGTGGGCAAAAGTGCCAAGGTATCTCGATTATCCAATACAGAATGGATAATGTCTTCCTGCAGTGGGCGGAAGTCATCAAAATTCCAGAATTGCTTTAAGATTTTACGCGGATCAAGCATGTGCAAAACTATTCAAAAATCCGATGATTTCTCGAAAAATTACTGATATTTAGATTACAGGTAATAGTTAATAGGTAAAAGGTAATAGGATTTTTCTCCTCTCTCTTTTTCTCTCTTCTTCCAGTGTTCTCTCTTCTCTCTTCCAGTGTTCTCTCTTCTCTCTTCCACTTTCTATAATTGTATCATTTCAATAAAAATTATTATTATTTTATTTGTAAGATTCGTTTTTACTTGTATGTTTGTATCAATTCCTTTTCCTAACTCTAAAATACCATGAATTCAAACCTAGCCTCTCAAAAGTGTAATCAAGCGAACATTATTCACCATTGTTTTTTGATAGTAATCAATTTAATTTTTTTATTCTTTTCCTTTTCTTCTACCATTTGGGCCCAAAAAGGGATTATAGTTACTTACGAAGAAAATGTGGCAAGTTCAACTATTATAAGCCAACTGATAAGTAACAGTGATGTTAGTATTTATAAATTAATTGGAAACAGAGGTTTTGAGCAAAATCCTGGTGAGATGAAAAAAATCATATCTAATTTGGAAAAAAACTCATTCTATTTAGCAAAGGTATTTAAGGAAAATAAAATTTTGTACCCTGCTCAACGAGTTGTTGATAGCAAAAAACAATTCATATCTGATTCTTTGAATACAATTAAATGGAAAATGATTTTAAATAATCCAACCACCAAATACCTAGGTAGAAATGTCAAAATGGCGAAATGCCGTTTCCGTGAAAGAAATTATACCGCTCTTTATTGCCCAGATATCCCTATTTCGGATGGACCTTTTAAATTCAATGGTTTACCAGGTTTGATATTGAAAATATCCTCTGATGATAATTTTGTATCATTTGCTGCAACAAAAATTGAATTTGAAAATAATGTCAAAATAGCTATTGCACCGAAGTATTTTAGCAATCAAATACAATTTTGGGACTATGTAAAATTAGCGAAAAAAGGTATGAAGGAGGATTATAAACAGTTTTTGTCCACTTTGCCTCCTGATCAAAGGAATAATAAGTTGGATGTAAAAATTGAACGAATTGAAATGGTGTTTTAATTTGTTATTGTCATTCTAACTACTAATCTTTGATCGTCATGAAATGCTTAAAACTAGCTTTTTTTTATAGCTTCATTTTATTGTCCTATTTATTGAACGCTCAAAACACTATTTCGGTGGAATATAAAGAATGGTCTGAGCAAGCTGGAAGCATTTCGGGCGGCACACCTATTTATAAATTGATTATCTACCCAAGCTACTCTGTTTATTTTCACTCTGATTTCATTAAAATAAATTTACCTTATTTTACTGATGAGGAACCTGAAGATAAATATAAAAAAGCGAATGATTTTTTATACAAGTTTTATCAAGGGGAAAAAATCTTATTTCTTTCGGAAAAAATCAATAAAAACTATTTCGTTGTTTCCGATTCTTTGCAATTGATGAAATGGAAAATCCAAAAAACAAAACCTATTAGGTACTTGGGTTTGGATTGTTATCAAGCCAAAGGGTATTTTCGTGGAAGAAATTATACCGCCTACTTTGCACCTAAAATCAAAAAATCGGATGGACCTTTTAAGTTTTCAGGTTTACCAGGACTGATTGTCAAAATTGCCTCGGATGATCAATATCAAATATGGCAGGCAATAAAAATCAATTACCATGAAAAAGAAGTCAGAGGTATGACTGAAAAATTCAAAGAAAAGCCAATTTCAATGCAAGTATATGCCAAGCTTATCAAATGGAAAGATAAACGCTATATTAAAGAATACAAAGCTAGTCACCCCCCTGATCCTGGTGAAACTTATGATATCGAGATTACGCACGTAGAGAAAAATTTACAGCTCTGACACTAGAAATTTAATAGTAACTGATTTAAACATACTAAGCCAAAAAATACCCACCACCATGAAAAATCTAACCTTATTTTTGATTTCCTTCTATTTGTTCCTTTCCTTAAAAGTTTCTGCTCAACAAACTATTTCAGTTGATTATAAGGAATGGTCAGAAATACCAGGGACGATTTCTTCAGGTATTCCAATATTCAAATTGGTTTTGAATCCTAACAATTCCATGTATTTTCAATCAGATTTGATCAAAAGCAAGTCGGGCAGCTTATCAGCTTTGTTTTCAGGGAATGAAGTAAACAAGGAAGTTGATTTTACGATTAAAATGTATGCCTCACAGAAAATTTTATCATTGTCTGAAAAAATTAATGGTCAAGTGATTCTCGTTTCGGATTCTTTGCAATTGATGAAATGGAAAATTCAGAAATCCAAGCCCGTCCGATATTTGGGATTGGATTGTTATCAAGCCAAAGGACATTTTCGTGGCAGAAATTATACCGCATATTTTGCACCCAAAATCAAAAAATCGGATGGACCATTTAAATTCTCTGGCCTACCTGGTTTAATTATTCGAATTGCTTCTGATGATCAATTTAAAATATGGCAGGCTATTAAAATCAATTACCAAGAAAAAGAGAAATTCACCATCCCAGAAAAATTCAAAGGCAAAGCCATTTCCTTTGCCGACTATGTTAAAATGAAAAAAAGCGAGGATCAGCAATATATAAAAGAATATAAAGCCAAAAATCCCTCAAACCCTAATTTGACTTATGAAATTAACTTGGTATATGTAGAAAAATCTTTGGAAATTGATTAAGCTCATCATTGCTTTTCGATTTTTTCAAGACCTCTAAAATGTTAAATTATTTCAATAAAAAATATTATTATTTTACTTGGAACATTCATTTTTCCTTGTATGTTTGCATGCATTCCTTTTCCTAACCTTCAGATATGATGAATTCAAACCTAGCCTCCCAAAAGTGTAATCAAGCTAACAGTATTCACTACTGTTTTTTGATGAAAATTATTTTAATTTTTTTATTTTTTTCCATTCCATCTTCAATTTGGGCCCAAAAAGGGATTATTGTTACCTACGAAGAGTTTCAATTATTCTCTACTACGATTACTAAATTAACTAGTAACGGTGAAATGAGTATCTATAAAATGATTGAGCCTAAGGAAAGAAATGATTCTTACGCTCATTCAAAGAAAATCATTGATAATATGGAAAAGAAGTCAATTTACACTGTTAAGCTTTATAAGGAAAATAAAATTTTATATCCTGCCCAACATGTATTTGATAGTAAAAAACAAATCATCTCTGACTCTTTGAATACAATTAAATGGAAAATGATTTCAAATAATCCAACCACCAAATACCTAGGTAGAAATGTTAAAATGGCGAAATGCCGTTTTCGTGAAAGAAATTATACCGCTCTTTATTGCCCAGACATCCCCATTTCGGATGGACCTTTTAAATTCAACGGATTGCCTGGTTTGATATTGAAAATATCCTCTGACGATAATATGTTCTCTTTTATGGCTACCAAAATTGAGTTTATGGAGAATGCTATTGTCAATGTTGCCCCTAAGTATTTTAGCAATCAAATACAATTTTGGACCTATGTAAAAATGGCTAAAAAACAAATGGCGGAAGATTATAAACAGTTTTTGTCCACTTTGCCTCCTGATCAAAGGAATACCAAGTTGGATGTAAAAATTGAACGAATTGAAATGGTGTTTTAATTCGAGATTGTCATTCTACCTACTAATCTTTGATCGCCATGAAATCCTTAAAACCAGTATTTTTTTATAGTCTCATTTTTTTGTCCTATTTATCGACTGCTCAAAATACTATTTCGGTGGAATACAAAGTATGGTCTGAGGAACCATGGACCATTTCTGGTGGTACACCTATTTTTAAATTAATTATCTATCCAAGCTATTCGGTTTATTTTCAATCCGATTTCATCAAAAATAATTCACCTTATTTTACTGATGAAGAGCATGAAGATAAATTTAAAAAAGCGAATGATTTTTTATACAAGTTTTATCGAGGTCAAAAAATTCTATTTCTTTCGGAAAAAATCAATAAAAACTATTTTGTTGTTTCCGATTCTTTGCAATTGATGAAATGGAAAATCCAAAAAACAAAACCTGTACGATACTTGGGTTTAGATTGTTATCAGGCCAAAGGTTACTTTCGGGGTCGAAATTACACCGCCTACTTCGCTCCTAAAATCAAAAAATCGGATGGCCCTTTTAAGTTTTCAGGTTTACCAGGACTAATCATTAAAATAGCCTCGGATGATAAATATCAAATATGGCAGGCAATCAAAATTAATTACCATGAAAAAGAAGTAAGGGGCTTGACTGAAAAATTCAAGGATAAACCCCTTCCATTTCACATTTATGCCCAAATACAAAAAAAGGAGGATAAACGAATGATCAAAGAAATTGAAAAAAAGGATCCGACGCCTCCAGGGGAAATACGCATCATCGAATTTCCACATTTGGAGAAAAATCTTCAGCTTTGAATTTGGAAGTTTAGATAGTTGCAGTTTTGGACACAGTAAATTAAATAATACCCACCACCATGAAATACCTAATCATATATTTACTTTATTCTTCCCTTTCCATCACTCAGAATGTATCTGCTCAGCAAATTATTTCGGTAGATTACAAGGAATGGTATGCTCAACCCGCTTATATTTCAGGAGGAACATCGATTTTTAAATTGGTATTGAGACCCAATTCTTCCATGTATTTTCAATCGGATTTAATTAAAACGAAGTCAACCATATTTTCAGAGAATGAAGCAAACAAAGAAAGAAATTTTACGATCAAATTTTATGATACTCAGAAAATTTTGGCTTTGTCTGAGAAATCAAATAATCAGGTGATTCTCGTTTCGGATTCTTTGGAATTGATGAAATGGAAAATTCAGAAAAGCAAACCCATCCGATATTTGGGACTGGATTGTTACCAAGCCAAAGGTCATTTTCGTGGGAGAAATTATACCGCTTACTTTGCACCCAAAATCAAAAAATCGGATGGGCCTTTTAAGTTTTCAGGTTTACCTGGATTAATCATTAAAATTGCTGCAGATGATAAATATAAGATTTGGCAAGCTATTAAAATCAATTACCAAAAAAAAGAGGGATTCGCTATTCCAGAAAAATTCAAAGGCAAAGCCGTTTCCTTTGCCGACTATGTCAAAATGAAAAAAAGCGAGGATAAACAATACATCAAGGACTATAAAGCTAAAAATCCTCCCAAACCTGGTGAGACGTATGAAATCTATTTCGATTATGTAGAAAAACCTTTGGAAATTGATTAAGCGCATCATTGCTCCTTTCTTCATTGGCCTTTACTTACTTTGCGCTTGGCAGGGTAGGGCTCAAACTTCTACCTATCATTTTCAAATTTTGGATGGTGCTAACGGAAAATTTATCCATCAGGCCATCATTACCTATGAAGATACCTTGGGGAATTTTGTCAAATTCACTAAAATTGATTCCGGCATTTCAAAGGATGTGGTTCCAAACGGGGCGCTTAAACTTTCCATCAATGCCATGGATTATCATACCTATACAGAGACAATCCATTTCCCCACTCGGGAAACCCGCTATTTTTTCATGAAAAAAGATACGGCTTATCAACTCTCAGAGGTGATTGTCCGCCCCAAAAATTACCAATACATGCCTGATACGGTTTCGCTAAAAGTGAAAGATTTACGCTTACCTACCGACAAAAAAATTGAAGATTTACTGCGGCGGTTCCCGGGTGTTCGGGTAGACGAAAATGGGCGTATGAAATATCGGAATAAACCTGTTGAAACGGTATTGTTGGATGGGGAAAACCTCATGGAATCCAATTATACCTTGGCTACCAAAAATATCAATGTGGATGAAATTGAAGAAATAGAGGCCTACGATCATTTTTCTGAAAATTCCATTGTGGCCGGTTTGGGCTCTTCAGACGCCGTGGCACTTAATTTGAAATTTGCCAAAAATTTTTCTTTTACCCAATCAGGAGAGGCCAATGTGGCAGTGGTGGAGGATCAATTGAATGGATATTCCTTCAAATCCAATTCCATCATCAACACACGCTATGTTAAAACCTTTGCTTTACTTTCCAGCAATAATGTAGGGGATAATCAATCGGCGCTTAATTACAATGATTACCGAGATATGAGTCCCGTCTATGAAAACCTGCCTAGTTTTCCATTGAATTATGGAGGAGGCTTTCCCAATGAGGGTAAGTTGAAACTGAATCGAAATAAGCAGTTCAATGCCAATGTGAATAACATCTTCAAAATTCATCGGAAATTGACCTTGAAATACTTTTTTAATTTCCTGCAAGACGATTTTGCCAATCGAAATGCGAATTATTCGGAAATCAAACTTCCGGGTACCAGCTTTTTTACTTCAGATGAATACAGTTTTCAAACTTCGCCCAAAAAATGGGGGCATTCGATTAATTTGAAATATCAACCTTCGGCCAATTTGATCGTAGAAGGAAAATATTACTTGAACAGCGGCGACATACAATATGCCACCAATCAGAAAATTAATTCAGCACTAGGCTTTGATTCACAGCAAGCCAGTGCCATCAAAGACTATTATTTGGAATCTTTAAGTACATTAAAAACAGGTGATAAATCGGCCATTCAAATTGTATCTCAAAATTTATCGAGTCAAAATAGGGTGGATTTACGGATGCAATACATGAATCCCTTGAACTTGAATCGTAACCAATTGTTGGTTCAAAACTATGTTGAAAATAAATTGAATGCCAAATGGATCAAGGTTTGGATACCCAAGAAAATAATTTCAGAAACTTCTTTTGGCTATTTGGATCTCTCTCAAAATTTGACAAAAGATAGTCGTTCAAGCTCCCTTTTTAAGGAGTTGCGCTACGTCGCTCGGCAAGAAATAAATGGGAATATTAATGGTTGGCTGTACAAAGCAAATCTTGAAAATGTGCAGATTCAAGCCAATAATAATCAATTGAAAGGAGATTTTAGACGAATCAATTGGGACTTAAGTGTCAGCGCTAAGTTATTGGATCAAACTTTTGGCATTAATTATTCCAATGGTTTAAATCCAAGCTATCGGAATTATTACATCAAAGACACTCTTTTGCTGGATAGCCGCAATCAGCGCATTGATTCCATTCAAATTGGGTTCCCTGTTTCAGAAAAATGGGAAGTTAATTTGTCTAATAGTGTGATGGATAAATTGCATTACGCTTTAACTTATACACGAAGTAAATCAGATGGTGATTATTTCAACAATAGCGTCTTATCTAACCTCTTTGCTTTGCAGAAAAATCAATGGATGAATGTGCAATCTTCACAAGAAATGCTTCAATCTGAATTGGCTTATTATGAAAAATCATTGGCTGTGACATTTAAAATGAAAGGGTCTTTTTCCGTTTTCAAATTTGCCAATTTGATCAATGATGGAACGCTTAGAAACAACGTTTCAAACACACAATCCCTCACTTTTAGTGCCAAATCGGGGAATTTAAAAGCGTTTAATTTTTATGAAGCTTTCAGTATTGAAAAAAGTCATTTTGAAAATCAGTTTTTCAGTTTTCAAAACGTCTTGTACAAGAACGATATGCAATTGTACTTTAATAAAAATAGGGTCAATAGTTTTGTACAATTAAATTCCTATCAATTTTATGAAAAAGGACCTTTTTTGTATTTCCTTGGGGCTGGGGTCGATTTGAAATCGAAAAATGAGCGCATCACTTATACCTTCCAATTGCATAATTTATTAGACGTACGTGAACGAAACTTTTATGTTATCAATGATTATTCTAAGTCGGAGTTTCGAAATTATTTAGTAGGCAGAATGGCATCGATAGGTTTGCAGTTCAATTTGTAAGATTCCTTTTTACTTTTATATTTGTATCAATTCCTTATCCTAACTCTAAAATACCATGAATCCAAACCTAGCCCTAACGAATGATATGGAAGTTTCTATTCCTGAGAGTCAAATCATTCAATTCGTAAAAATTCCTTGGATATTTCATCGGCTAATACCAACCCAACTTGAGGTGGATGGGTTTAAATTCCCCTTAACCCCAACCATAGATACCCATTTGGCAATCAAATCCTATGGACATTACAGAATGCGATTGGTTTGTTTTGGATTTATCAAAACCAAAGCGTTGGTGGTCGCAACAAAAAAATCAACTATTTGGATGGATTTCAAAATATCCACTCATAATTGGCTGCTTTATCTAATTTCAAGGAGTGCTCTAGCGTATTTAGTGTTGTCTAGACCTCGTTCCAAACGATATCTATTCATCGCTTTGACTTGCTTTTTGATTGACATCTTGTTTGATCTTATAGTTCAATTTTATCGAATTCATGAAGCTATTCCGCCTTCCGAAAACGCAAAACTGTGATTTTGATCCATGTATAGCTTTTTGAGATTTGAATCCTTTTTGATTTTTGATGCTTAGTTTTACTTGAATTCAAAAACCAATCATCTTTTCTAATTAAAATTTGGTGATTGTGCTCTTAAAAAACTATTTTTATGTTCAATCTCAATAATTATGCTGACAGAAAACGACAAAATTCAACTCAATCAAAAAGGTATAAGTCAAGCTGAAATTCATCAGCAAATTGATTTTTTCAGAAAAGGTTTTCCGTGGATGAATCTAGGGAAAGCCGCTACTCCGACAGATGGGGTCTTGCAATTATCTTTGGAAGATGTTGAAAAATACCAGCATATTTTTGATCAAAAGAAATCAGAGCTTTC
>JBILRJ010000278.1:0-4135 GCA_044372695.1 Spirosomataceae bacterium | reverse complement strand
CCCAAATCTTTGGCTGCGTACTTGCGCTTTAACTTGTTTTTTTTAAGTGCTTTAATGATAATTTCTTTTTCTTGTTTCTCCAATGAGAATACATCTTCATTATCCCCTAACTTTACTTCTTGAATAACCTCAATATCTTCAATGTGCTCATGATTAGATATAGGGTTATTGGAAACCACGACGGCTTGTGCTGAGGTTTGTCTGGGAGGTAAACTCATATTGCGATTAAAATCGTCAAATTTTGGTTTAACATCCTCAAAAATAGACAAGTTTTCATTCAAGATGTCATAGGCATTCTCAGTTCCCGTTTCCATTAATTTAAGTAAGATCTTTTTTAACTCAGTAACATCTCTTTTTAAGTCAAATAAGATTTTATAAAGAATTTCTCTTTCGTTTATTCCTTCGCTTGGATTAAAAAAGTCCGATTTTGTTAGCTTGGAAGAAACTTTAGGTTCATTAAATTCAATGTAGTAGGCAAGTTTATCTGCATCAATAATACGATCTCCGACTTCCAAAATGGATATTTGCTCGGCGAGGTTTTTTAATTGCCTAATGTTCCCAGGAAATCTTTGTTTTTGAAGTAATGTTTTAGCTTCAAATGTAAGTGAAATAGGTTTCACTCTGTGAAGCTCTGAAAAATCGGTGGTAAATTTTCGGAATAATAATTCGATGTCATCACCTCGTTCTCTGAGCGGTGGTACATATATAGGAACAGTTGACAAACGATAAAATAAATCTTCCCTAAATTTCCCCTTTTCGATGGCTTCTTGTAAATTCAAATTGGTTGCGGCCACCACTCGGACATTGGTTTTTTGAACCTTAGAAGAACCTACCCGATAAAATTCCCCATTTTCTAAAATACGCAGTAACCTAGCTTGCGTACTTAAAGGCATTTCTGCTATTTCGTCTAAAAAAATGGTTCCTCCGTCAGTTACTTCAAAATATCCTTTTCTGCTATCTATTGCACCGGTAAATGAACCTTTTTCATGTCCAAACAACTCTGAATCGATAGTACCTTCTGGTATTGCGCCACAGTTTACTGCAATGAACTGACCATGTTTCCGTTTCGATAATTGATGAATAATTTTCGAAAATGACTCTTTTCCTGATCCACTTTCACCCGTAATTAAAACTGTCATATCCGTCGGAGCTACTTGCTCTGCTACGGAAATAGCTCTCAGTAAATTTGGTGAATTGCCAATAATACCAAAACGAGCTTTTAAATTTGAAAAGGGGTTTATTTCCATCTTATTTATATAATATGGCCTAATAAAGTTCCTGATGTACAATCCGTAATCTCAACCATCACATAATCTCCTTTTTTCTCAAATTTTTTCTCAAATACGACAACTTTATTGGAATCGATTTTACCGTAGTGATGGGCACTCGATTTTTTTGAATCACCCTCCACAAGTACTTTTTCCACTTTCCCAATGTATTGACGGTTTCTTAGTTCAGAATGCTTTCTTTGAACATCAATAATTTCAGCCAATCTTCGTTTTTTAATTTCGTCAGGAATATCATCGTTGAACTTTTTTTCTGCTGGTGTTCCTGGACGTTCTGAATAGGCAAACATGTACCCAAAATCATAAACAACATGCTCAAGCAATGAAATAGATTCTTGATGCTCCTCTTCTGTTTCAGTACAAAAACCGGCAATTAAATCGTGCGAAATCCCACAAGAATCACCAAGTATCCGACGTATAGAACTAATTCTATCCAGATACCACTCACGGGTGTAATTTCGATTCATCAATTCTAAAATTCGATTATTACCACTTTGCGCAGGCAAATGAATATTTTTGCAAATATTTTCATGTTGGGACATGGTATAAAGAACCTCGTCCGTAATGTCTTTGGGGTGGGAGGTAGAGAATCGTATTCTTAAATCAGGATTTATAAGCGCCACATGTTCCAACAAATTGGCAAAATTAACTACTTGATTATTTATTGGGTTATTCCATTTGTATGAATCAACATTTTGCCCAAGGAGGGTAACTTCACGATAACCTTGTTCGAACAATTTTTGACTTTCTTGAATAATCGAATGTAAATCTCTAGATCTCTCGCGACCTCTTGTGTAAGGTACAACACAAAAAGAACACATGTTGTCACAACCTCTCATGATACTGACCAACGCTGTCACACCATTAGTGTGCAACCTTACTGGTTCAATATTTCCATAAGTTTCCTCCCTTGAAAGGAATACGTTGATGGATTTTTGACCGTTCTCGCTAGCTTCCAATAACCTAGGTAAATCACGATATGAATCAGGTCCGGCAACTAAATCCACTACTTTTTCTTCCTCGATTAATTTGGTTTTTAATCGCTCAGCCATGCAACCCAAGATTCCAATAACGACTTCTGGTTTTTTCTTTTTAAGTAATTGAAAAGTTTGAAGTCTATGTCGAATTTTGTGCTCGGCATTATCTCTAATAGCACAAGTATTCAATAAAATAGTATCAGCTTCCGATAAGTTGGAAGTAGTGGCATAACCATTTTCTAACAAAATAGAAGTTACAACTTCTGAATCAGCGAAATTCATCTGGCAACCATAACTTTCTATGTAAACTTTATTTTGTAGTTCAGACAAGATAAAATCTTTTGAAATATTTGGTAATTCTAAAGATTCGATTTCTTGTTTTGAAAGTATTTTTAAATCCTGCATGATAATGTCACCTAAACTTTTGAAACACAAATTTATGACATTTTGTCATAAAAATTAGTTAATCTGACCAGATTCCAAAAAAATTATTTTGTCAGATTTAGCTGTTAGTTTCTCGTTGTGAGTAACCATGATGATACTTTGATTTAATTCTGTTTTTAATTCTACGAATAAGTCATAAAGATTTTCTGCATTTTTATTATCCAAATTCCCCGTTGGTTCATCAGCCAACAACAATCTTGGTCGATTGATCATCGCTCGAGCTACAGCAATTCTTTGTTGCTCTCCTCCAGAAATTTGGTTAGGAAACTTTCTTAACAAATCAATAATCCCAAGCTTTTGACAAATGAATTGAAAATATGATAAATCTTCTGATGAAATTTTATTTCCTCGAATCAACAAAGGAAATTTAATGTTTTCTTCGCAGGTGAATTCACCCAAAAGATTGTGAAATTGAAATACAAATCCCAACTTTTGATTCCTAACTAATACTTTATCCGTTTCAGTTAAAGATTGGTAATTTAACTCATCAAGCAAAATAGTCCCAGATTGAAAATCTGTCAACATACCAATTATTTGCAACAAAGTACTTTTTCCTGATCCTGAAGGACCTAAGATTGAGACAAGTTGATTGGATTGTACATCCAAAGAAATATTATTTAAAATTAAATGGGAACCAATGCTTTTCGAAATATTTTTTAATTCCAACATTTTTTTGTCTTATTTTTAGAATTTAAGAATGATTGATAAAGTTTTTAAAATTTCAGCAAATAAGTAGTAATTTCACGAACTTAAAAAATTATACAGATGAATATTCACGAATACCAAGCAAAAGAAATTTTAAAAGGCTACGGAGTAAGAATCCAAGAAGGTATTGTTGTTGATAAAGTTGAAGATGCCATTGCTGCAGCAGAGACCTTAAAAGCACAGACTGGAACGGGATGGTTTGTAGTAAAAGCTCAAATTCATGCAGGTGGAAGAGGTAAAGGGGGAGGAGTTAAATTAGCCAAAAGTATTGAGGAAGTAAAAGAAAGGGCCTCACAAATTTTGGGAATGCAATTAATAACTCATCAAACTGGTCCAGAAGGCAAAAAAGTCAACAAAATTTTGATTAGTGAAGATGTTTATTACCCTGGAGACACCGAGCCTAAAGAGTATTACCTATCTATTTTGTTGGATAGAGGTAGAGCGTGTAACGTTATCATGGCCTCAACAGAAGGAGGGATGGATATTGAAGAAGTAGCCGAGCACAGTCCTGAAAAAATCATCAAGGAATGGATCGATCCTCGGGTAGGTTTATTGGATTTCCAAGCAAGAAAAGTAGCATTTCTTTTAGGTTTATCTGGCCCAGCATTGAAGGAAATGGTAAAGTTTATTCAATCTCTTTACACGGCTTATGTGGAGACAGATTCATCGATGTTTGAAATAAATCCAGTACTTAAAACTTCCGATAATAAAATTTTAGCTGTA
>JBILRJ010000277.1:0-4157 GCA_044372695.1 Spirosomataceae bacterium | reverse complement strand
GACATCATGTAATTGACCGTCAAAAATTTTCCAGCCTCTCTTAAAAAACCTAAAAAACTAAAGTCCTTAAACCAATCATAATTATTGACTACCTCAGCTGTATTTGCACCACAGTTGAAATCTAAAAACTTTTCTAATTGAGTTTGAATACCAATTTGATTTGCTCTCAATGTGATTTCGTCTAAAAAATCTCTTTCTGCGCTTTTTCCCGAGGGATCACCAATCATTCCGGTAGCACCGCCAACTAATGCAATAGGCTTATGACCACATAGCTGAAAATGTTTCAATAACATGATCGCAGCTAAATTGCCAATGTGTAAGCTAGGAGCGGTTGGATCAAAACCAATGTAAGCAACAGTCATTTCCTTTTTCAATTGGTCCTCAAGACCTGGAATCATGTCGTGCAACATGCCTCTCCAGCGTAACTCTTCTATAAAACTTTCCAACATATTCGAATGTGTATTTTATTCTTCTTTTGGCAAAAATAGCCATAAGAACTGATTATTTAGAATGATTAAATAAAATTGAAGAATCGCCATAACTGAAAAAACGGTAATTCGACTGTAAGGCTGACTGATAAACAGGCTTCCAATCGCCCCCCAAAAGCGCAGATATCAATACCAATAAGGTAGATTTGGGTTGATGGAAATTTGTTATTAGAGCATCACAAAAATGAAATTGATAGCCAGGCATGATCAGCAGTTCTGTCTCAGAAACCCATTTTTGCAAGTGATTTAATTCCATGTGTTTTAAAATCGCCTCCAATGCTTCATTTCTGGTGATAAATTGGTCACGCTTGAGGTAAGGAAATTCTTTTTTCAAGGTAAAAACACCATCAATTTTAAATGAGTTTTCAATTAAATAAACGCCTGACCAATACAAACTTTCCAGTGCTCTCAAAGCTGTTGTCCCAACAGGCACGAAGGCACCATCATGTTGCATGATTTTTTCAATAATTTGATGAGTAAATATCATCTGTTCTCTGTGCATGGGATGATCCGAGACATCCTCCACCTTTACAGGCAAAAAGGTTCCAGCGCCTACATGCAAGGTTAAAAAATCTGTCTTAACGCCAGATTCAACCAATTGATTCATTATTTCTTCTGAAAAGTGAAGGCTTGCAGTTGGCGCAGCAACCGCACCTAACTCTTTGGAAAAAACAGTTTGGTACCTTTCTGAGTCATCCTCTTCAGAAGTTCGTTCGATGTATGGTGGCAAAGGGATTTTACCCAAGCAGGTTAAAATATCAGCAAATGAATTGGACAAATTCCAAGATATTTTCACCTTATTTTCCAATCTATTCTCCCACGAGAAAATCAAATCGATAATTTCACCATTCAAATTAATGGACTCTGTTAAGACTTCTGATTCACGCCAACGTTTCTTATTCCCAATTAGACATTCCCAGGTTATTTCATTTTGAATGAAATTAATTTGATCGGACAATGCCTCTGCAGTTATAGGCCTTAATAGAAATAACTCGATGGGTGTACCTGTAGTTTTACTTAGGAAAATTCTGGCTGGAATAACTTTCGTATTATTGAAAATCAAAAAACAATTTTCAGGTAAAACCGAGGGTAATTCGTTAAAAATAAGATGACTTATCGACTTATTTTTGTACACCAACAATTTAGACTCATCTCTTTTGTCGGTTGGATGAAGTGCAATTTTATCATTAGAAATTGCATAATCATAGTCTTGAATGAATATGTTGGGCAACATTATGAATTGTTTTCTTCGGAATAATCAGGTAAGGAAAATAATCGAATGGGAAGATATAATAACCACGCTAAAATCAGAACGATCCCTAGACTGCCTAAATATGAATAATCATTCGCATAACTCCGCTCATCATTTAACATCAATAAAACTCTAAGTGCCAAAATAACATAGGTATTAACCACTGCCGTAAAAAAATGCAACCAATGAACGAAGGTATTTTGAATTTGCTTATCGCCTTTATTTTGAAAAACCCGAAAAAGATTTTGGGTAAAAACCTGTGATGGAATTTTTTGTGCACTTTTCACAAGCATTAACATCAAAACATTCAATATGGTAACCGTACCAGCTACTAAATAAAAAACCTCTTCCTTAGGCAAAAAGCCATCTCCACGTCCTGATTCACCAAAATGTACAGCGGTAGGATTTGGAAGTCCACGATAAATGAATAACAAAGAAACCCCAAAAACGACAATTGAAATAATTCTCCAAACTCTCGACAAAAAATGATCAATCGACATATCCAACAATTTAAATTCGCCACAAAATTAAGTTTGAAAATCTTAGCTACCTAATCTTTACCAAGCAAAAGGGATATTTCTACATCATCCTTGCTATTAATTAGGTAAAAAAGTAGCTTTGTAGGTACAATCAAAGAAAAAGATGTCTATTTACACGAAAAATGGTGATAAGGGTTTCACTCGACTTGCTGATGGCAAGGGGGTTTTGAAATCTGAGCTCCGGATGGACGCCATTGGTGACATCGATGAATTGAATAGTCATTTAGGATTATTGGCTTGTAAAATATCGGAAACCTTATCGAAAGATTTACTTCAAATCCAATCCAGTTTGTTTGTTTTGGGAGCACATGTGGCGAGTGACAATCTCGAATACCTCGGCAATATGAAATTGATTTCTCTAAATGATATCGTTTATTTGGAAAAGTTAATTGATCAAATGGATGAACAATTGGAACCCATGCGATTTTTCATCTTACCAGGTGGTGAGGAAAGCATAGCAATCGGACAAATCTGCCGTGCGGTTTGTCGAAGAGCTGAACGAAGTTTGATTCGTTGGGTTCAAGATGAAAATAAAGAGGATTACGCAACAGCTGTTGCTTTTTTAAATAGATTATCTGATTACTTATTTATGTTATGTCGCTATTTACATCATGAATTAGGCATCACAGAAATACCTTGGAATTCTGGAAAGTAATTAAATTAAATTTTTATGCATACTAGTTTAAATACAATAGCAACTTCTCGAATCAACGAAATTGATTTCGATAATTTATCATTCGGTAGAAGTTTTGCAGACCACATGTTAATTGCGGAATATGCTAATGGTGCATGGCAATCAGTCAGTATCCAACCATACGGCCCATTAACGTATCAACCTGCTATGATGTCTTTACATTACGGACAATCCATTTTCGAAGGAATGAAGGCATATCGTTCCAAAAATGATGAAATATTGGTTTTTAGGCCAGAAGAAAACCTGAAAAGGTTCAATAAATCAGCACTTAGAATGTGCATGCCTGAGGTTCCAGAAGAAATATTCTTAGGTGGCTTAAAACAATTATTGGAATTAGATAAGCAATGGGTTCCTGACAAGGAAGGTTGTTCATTATACATTCGTCCATTCATGTTTGCTACAGATGAGTACGTGGGCGTCACCCCTTCCAATACATACAAATTCATTATTTTCAATTGCCCTGTTGGATCCTATTATTCAAAACCTCTAAAGGTTCGAGTGGAAACACAATACATTAGGGCAGCAAAAGGCGGTGTGGGATTCGCAAAAAATGCAGGTAATTACGGTGGCTCATTGTATCCGACCCAATTAGCCAATAAAGATGGCTATGATCAAATCATTTGGACCGATGCAGCTACTCACCAGTATGTAGAAGAAGCTGGGACCATGAACCTCATGTTTATCATTGATGGCGTATTAGTGACGGCACCTACAGGAGATACCATATTGGATGGTGTTACTCGTAAATCCGTCTTACAAATAGCCAAAGATTGGGGAATGAAGGTGGAAGAAAGGCAACTATCCATCAAAGAATTGGTTGATGGAATCTTGAATGGCTCTGTAACAGAGGCATTTGGTGCAGGAACCGCGGCGGTAATCGCTCCTATCCAAACCATTGGGTTTGAAGGAAAAGATTACGAATTGGCCCCTCGAACAGATTCAGATTTTTCAGCCAAAGTATTTAAAGAAATAAATCAAATTCGACTAGGGGAAATCCCTGATACACGAAATTGGATTTGGAAGGCTTAATTCCTTTTTAAAAATATCATTTTAATACCCGGGTCTTTAGAGGTACTTACATCCTCTAAAATCACCTGGGTATTTTTATTTTGTAGCCATTGGTATTTATTATCAGACATTTGAGATTTCCCAAATTTCAAATCAAAATAGCTTTTAAATTCCAG
>JBILRJ010000276.1:0-4179 GCA_044372695.1 Spirosomataceae bacterium | reverse complement strand
CTAGTTTTGATGGTATGGACGTGCCAGCTATTCTTTTATCTGGTCATGAAAAAAAAATAGACGCTTGGCGCTATGAACAATCGATTGAAAGAACCAAACAAAGAAGACCTGATTTATTGATGTAACAATGAAAACATCCCCTACAAATTCAATTAAGGTTTTTATTTCCTTGGGATTATTGTATTTAATTTGGAGTTCAACATTTTTAAGCGTCCGCGTTTTATTAGACTATTTGCCTCCTTTATTTATTACTTTTAGTCGAAATATTGTAGCAGGTTCACTACTGTTAATATGGTCTATCTTGGGGGAACATTGGCGTAAGATGTCAGCAAAAGATCTCAAAGTACATCTGTTTGCCGGTGTGATGTTGATTTTTTTCGGAAATGGCTTCATGTCTTTAGCTGGTTCCATTATGCCAAGTGGATTTTCAAGTGTTTTTATGGCGCTTGGGCCATTGTTGTTGGTGTTATTTTTTTGGACAGTTGGTAAAAAGCCTTCTACTAAAAAATTGATTGGCACTATTTTAGGCTTGGTCGGCATTATCATTTTGGTATCCCAAAAAAGTTTGGCTATACCAGGCCAAGAATTGTCCTTTTGGAAAGGTATTGCCTTTCTGAGTGTTGCAGTCGTTTGTTGGAATTTGGGAGTTTTTTCCATTCAGCATTTAAAGGCAAATACCTACCATTTTACTCAAGTTTGCTCCATTCAAATGATTACGGGTGCCTGCATTGCATTCCTTGTAAGTTTTTTTATTGAGGATCATTCTTCCATTGTTTTTTCAGAATTACCAGTAAAGGCCTATTTGGTTTTCTTTTACTTGGCATTAATAGGTAGCATGTTAGGATTTTCAATTTTTGGATATTTGTCTAAAGTTTGTGATGCTACATTGGTGGCCACCTATACGTATGTCAATCCAATTTTAGCCTTAATCTTGGGGAACATTATTTTAGATGAAACTTTCCATCAAATTTTACTTTTAGCTAGTTTTTTTATACTATTGGCAGTTGTTTTAATAACAACTGATAAAAATAAACAATCTAATCAATGAAAATTCAACCTATTTTACTAACGATCCTTTGTTTCTCATTCATTTCTACACTTATGGCTCAGGATTTTTCTCCTCTTTACGACAAAAATATTCCTAATTACATAGATACTCCCAATGAACAAACAAGTTCAGTTTCGGGAGGTATTTTACGTATTTCCAAGGTAAGTGTTCCCACATATGCTTTTTACCCTTCCAAAGTTGGAAATAGTGCCACAGCAAAACCTGTCGTAGTTATTTGTCCTGGAGGTGGTTATGGGATTTTGGCTGCACAACATGAAGGTGATGATATAGCCAAGAAATTCAATGAAAATGGAATTCATGCCTTAGTTTTGTATTATCGTATTCCAAATTCCTTAAAACAAATCGATAAAAAAATAGCTCCATTGCAAGATGCACAACAAGCTATAAGAATTGCGAGAAAAAATGCCACATCTTGGGGTATTGATATCAATAAAGTAGGAATAATGGGATTTTCTGCGGGTGGGCACTTGGCATCCAGTGCTGCTACTCATTTTTCAAAGGATTATACAGGTATTAATGATGGTATCAATTTGAGACCAGATTTTCAAATATTGCTTTATCCCGTTATTTCTTTTCGTGAATTTACGCATTCAGGTAGTAAAAATAGTTTAATAGGAACAAATGCTCCTGAAGAATTGGTGAATTTGTTTTCCAACGAAGAGCAGATTACCAAAGAAACTCCTCAGGCTTTCATTGTTCATGCATCTGATGACAAATCCGTACCACTAAAAAATGCGCTTATTTACGCGGAAAACTTGGTTAAAAATCAAGTTAAGGTAGATCTTCATGTTTATGCCAATGGTGGACATGGATTCGGTTTAAACAACAGGACTACTCAAGATGATTGGTTTAATAGTTTGATTTATTGGTTTAAAAGTCAACAGATTCTTTAGTACTATTTTTTTTCATTAACCAATACACAGGTATCCCAAGGATCACTATGGCCAATCCAAACAGGGAAGATGCTGGTTTTACCCAAAGTAAATTACCGGCGATCAGGGTCAAAATAATCAGGTAAGAAGTGAACAACAATTTATGCTTAGTATCCAGCGTATTTTTAGAAATACGATTTTTAAATAAAGCCAATACTGTTAGAAAGTAAAAAAGTAGGATCGCAAATACAGTAAAATCTAAAAGGGTGCTATAGGATCCTGAAAAACATAGCGCTATGGCCCAAAAACCTTGAATGAGCAACGAATTGGCTGGGACACCTGCTTTGTTAACTTTTGCCGCTTTTTGAAAAAATAATTTATCGATTGCCATTGCTTCAAACAATCTTCCGCCTGCAAGTATGATTCCATTGTTACAACCAAATGTGGATATCATGATTAATATAGCCATAACCAAAGCACCTATACTACCCAAAATGGTTTCTAATGCAGCTGAGCCCAAGCGATCTTGACTAGCAAACATAATACCACGTTCATATGCATTCGTACCATCAATAGTTCCTTGCAAAGGTAGGATTCCCAAGTAAGAAATGTTGGTCAGTATGTACAAAAGACAAACCAAAGCAGATCCCCAAACTAAACCCTTGGCGATGGTTTTTTGAGGATCTTCAAAATCATTGGATGCAAAAGTGACATTGTTCCAAGCGGATGAGGAGAACAAAGGACCTATCAATGATGCTCCAAAAAGACTCGCTAAAGTTAGAAGATCGATTGAATCAAAGGTTTTACTCACATTGTTGAAAGTATTAGGGTAGCTAAAGAAATTTTCAAAGTGTATCCAATTGTTTGAAAATCCAGCATATAAACCAAGAATGATTAAGAGAACGATAGCCGCTATTTTAGTAATGGTAAAAATGTTTTGTATCAAGGAGGCAAATTGAATTCCTTTTAAATTAATATAGGTGAGTAAAAATATCAATGAAGCTGCTAAAATTTGCTGTGAATTGATGAATTGACTCAGTAACGGACTTTCATTGATGTAAGCTGGAAAAAGCAAACCCGTGTATTTAGCAAACGCTACTGCAACAGCAGCAATGGTACCTGTTTGAATCACGAGGAAGGTAGACCAACCAAACAAAAAGCCTATCATGGGAGAATAAGCTTCCTTTAAATAAATGTATTGACCTCCTGATTTAGGAAAAATAGTCGAAAGCTTCCCATAGGCATATGCGCCTGTTACTGTTAAAAAGCTAGTTAAGACCCAGGTGGCTAACCACCAAAATCCACTGTTCAAAGATCTACCGACCTCACTACTCACTAAAAAAATTCCTGAACCTATCATGGAACCCATGACCAACATGGTTGCGTCAACTGTATTTAATTTTTTCTTCATATTCTTTGCTTTCTTAAAATTAGTCAATTTTTCAAAATGTTAATTATTTCTATAAAATTTAGCAAATTTTCATTTTTACGTCATAATACCAAGATAGATTTCTACGAAAAAAAATGTAAACGTTTCCGTAAACGTTTACAGAAATAAATCTAAGAATTTCTTTGAAATTTAATATTATAAGTTTTTATATTGGAATTGTTAAAACGAAAGTCTTTTTATTAAATATTTGGTTTTAATTGAATAATACAACTATTAACCTTTACAAATGAAAAAGAATTTTAATGAAATCTTGGCTTGGGAGAAATTTAGGAGAGGAGATGAATCAGCATTTTCTGAAATTTATCAAAATTTTGTGCAACCTCTTTATTCATATTCAATGGGTATTTGCGGGGATAGAGAATTAATCAAAGATTGCCTACATGATTTATTTGTAGAATTATGGAAAAACCATGCTAATCTAGGATCCACTACTAGCGTTAAATATTATTTGATGGCTTCTATCAAAAGAAAATTAATTCGCCAAATGGAAGTTCAATTAAAATCACATAATCATTATTCTAATTATTGTGTTGAAAATATTGAGAATTTTCAAAGCCAGGAATTGATAATGATTAAATCTGAAGATGAAAATTCTACCAACTATCTTCTGAATGATAGCCTTAAGAAACTAAGTAAACGTCAAAGACAAGCAATTTCATTGAAATATTACCAAAATATGGATACTGATCAGATCAGTGAAAGTATGAACATCAATAACCAATCGGTTTATAATTTAATTTTTGGCGCCTTGAGAATTTTAAAAGGAAATTTATCTAAAGAGGCTGTTG
>JBILRJ010000275.1:0-4188 GCA_044372695.1 Spirosomataceae bacterium | reverse complement strand
ATTGGCATGGGATTTTTCTACTTAAATGCTCAGAAAGAATTGTGCTTGAAGGTTAAGACCATTGCTCACTCAGATGAAAAAGTCTTGTTACAAGAGTTTATTTCCTTCGTCAATAAGGTGTATAAGTCCAAAGAGTTAACCTTGGTTGCCCACAATGGAAAAGAATTTGATTTTCCTTATTTGTGCCGAAGAATGTTGGCCAATCAATTGCTTATTCCTAAATCTTTGCAATTACAAGGCAAAAAACCCTGGGAAATCAATCACCAAGATACCCTAGAACTATGGAAATTCGGAGATAGAAAAGCCTATACTTCTTTGGAGTTGCTTGCAGAAACCTTGGGAGTGAAAGGTGCTAAATCGGATTTGTCTGGCGACAAAGTTAACGCTGTGTATTATTTGGAAGATGATTTACCACGAATTGCGGCTTATTGTTTGGAGGATGTGATCATTGTGGCCCAACTGTATTTGCGGTTCAATTTCATGAACCTCGTTGAGCCACATAACATCATAAAGTTGTAAAAACTATAGGATTTTAGCTGGATTTCCGAATACTCTTTTGGAATTGGGGACATTTTCTATTACAACACTTCCCGCTCCTACTGTAGCATTCTTTCCGATCTTTAGACTACCAACAATCGTAGAGTTGATTCCAATAAATACATTGGAGTCTATTTTAGCTTCTTTTCCTACCACTGTTCCTGAACCGATTTGGCTGTAATCGTCTATATATGCTCCTGTTTCAATGATGCATCCTGCCCCAATGATGCAGCTTTCCCCTATTTTAGCTTCTGGCGATATCACCGTTCCTGCACCGATAAATACACCATATCCTAAATTCTTGCTGTCGGCAACTTGTGCGCTTGGATGTATGGCATTCACGGGTTTTACTTTGCGGTCTTCAATGATGGTTTCAATCATTTTTCTTCTTTCTACAGGATTGTCTAAGGCTACAAAAACTCCGCAATTTTTACCTATCAATCCCCAGAATGTTTCATCTTCTGTGTTTCCTAGCACCGGAATATCGCCAACATTGACATCTTTCTTTTTAGGATCATCATCCAAAAAACCATAGATAACGACTTTGTTTTTTTCGAAGATGTGTGCGACTTCTATTGCGAATGGGTTTACCCCAATAATGATTACTGGTAATGACGTCATGTTATGATTGGATTTTTTGTGTGTATGTACTTAATTGAAAAACTATCTTGTTTTGTTTGGTATAAATTAATTCTTCATATGCCTTATCTAGGGTTATTTTTTGCGATGGTGCCAACTCAAATTCCTTTCCATCGATTTCAATGAGCCCGTGTATATGGCTCATGTCACCGATGTCTTCTAGCAACCAGCTGTATTTTATTTCTTGCTTAGATATGGGAGTTTCTTTTAGTTTGAATAGCAAGTCTGCTCGTTTTGAAGAATCTGTTGAGAGGGCTGCTTGTTTGATTTTAATGTCAGCAATCGACTTTTCATTCACGGGTAATTCTTCATAAAACAGGGTATTTTCTTCTTGCCATTTGTTTTCTGCAATCGCATAAAAGGCGTCCAAAAGCATGCATGCGTTGTGCTTTCTTAAACTTTGTTTTTCTAAGTCCCATCCTGCACCACCCGATTCAATTAATAGCAAACCATATCCTCTCGACTGAAAGGTGTCGCCAAATGCTCTTCTTTCATATTCATCTGTCCATTTGGCAATTTTGTTTTCTAAATAGGGTTTTATTTGGCGAATTAATCGATTAGCCAGTTTGGCTGAACGAGTTCGTGATGCTGTCCATGTACCTTTTTTGTCTCCAGGAGTTGCTAAAAAAGCAATGTGTGTTTGATGTGCTTTGTTACCTGCTGAATATAATCTGTTTTGATCATGTAAATTGAAGGCAAATTCTGGTTTGATTTTATCTGCCCATTGGCTTAATAATTGCGCTTCTTTTGTGAACAATGTCTGGGCATCACGGTTCATGTCTATGCCCAAGGCTGTTTCCCTTTGCCAATTTTGAGCACCATCAGGATTGAGTTTCGGTAGTAGATGAATCGTCAAATTTTGATGTAATATTTTCCGATATTCTGCAAATTCTTCGGTTTCTTGAGATAAAAAAAGCATAATATCTGCTATAGCCATGGTAGCGGTTGCTTCATCTCCGTGCATTTGTGACCAAAGAGCAATTTTTATCGGACCATTTCCATATACAATTTCTCGAATGGGTCTTCCCTCTTCAGATGTGCCAAGTTCGTGGATGTTAAATATGGCTTCTTTTTTCCACTTTATTATTAAGTTTTCCCAAGTCTCTTCGCTAATGCGTCGTCCTTTGATACTCGTTTCTTGAAAGGAATGATAGTGCTGATAAAATTTATTAAACATAATTAATACAGGGGTTGTGGAATGTGTTCACTCCAAATTTGTGTTTTAAATAATCCTTTTTTACCTGAAACATACATGACTATGATGGTGCAAATTAGGTAACATAATCCTGCACTTACACCAAATAGTTCGATGCCCATGAAACTTGCGGCGATGGGGGTTTTGCATAACCCTCCATACAAACAAGTAAAACCGATGGCAGCCGATAGCCCTGTTGGGATGTCAAGCATAGGGGCGAAACTACTCGCCAGTTGTGATCCGATTAAAAATAAAGGAGTGGCCTCCCCCCCTTTAAAACCTAAGCCCAAACTCATTAAGGTCATTCCCATTTTTGAAATAACAAAGTCGAAATGAGTTGTTTCATAAAATGGTCTTAGCAAATATTCGGAACCTAATCCGATGCTTTCTTGAAAATAAGGTAATTGGAAAAAAAGTAAGAGAATTGCCCCAGCGCATAGGCCTTTTAAATAGAAATTTCTGGGCAATGCCTCGAATGCTCTGCAAATAATGGATTCTAAGCGGATATAAGTGAAGGCAATAATGCCCAAAATAATGCCTATACTAACTATAGAGGCACAAAATGAGGCCGAAATTGTTGGTAAAAAAATGCTTGGGTAAAGTGGATGTTTTGTGCCAAAAACGTGGAGACTTGTCCAATTTGCCAAAAATCCAGCAAAAAGGCAGGGCAAAAAAGATTTCCAATCTATTTTACCCACCTTGGCTAATTCCACTCCAAAAAAAAGGCCTGCCAAGGGTGTTCCAAAAACGGAAGAGAATCCAGCGGAAATTCCAGCCCTGATCCAAACATTTTTTTCTTCCTCCTTGAACAGAAATCTTTTTCCTAAAATGTCAGCAAAACTTCCACCCAATAAAACCGCCGTTCCCTCTCTACCTACAGAAGCTCCAACTAAATGGCTTAGCCAAGTGGAAATAAGAAGGAATGGACCGACCTTGGAAGAAATGGTCTGGTCGGGATGATTTAATTTTTCGATGAGTTGATTATTTCCTGTTTTTGCAAAGGAAAAACCCTTTTGGTATAAATAGTGAAAACCGATTCCCAAAACAGGCAAAAAATAAATGAACCATGCATTTGCCTTTCTCGTTTGATCGATTTGTTCTAAACCCCACAAAAAGACCGATGAAGCAGCCCCTATCACAAAAGACAAGGTAAAAAGAATCAAAATTCGGCGTAGCCAAATGTTCTGCATTATTCCCAATGGATGATTTTGCTGGTAAAGGTAAATAAAACTCCCTTTTAAATCCTTACCTTTGTTCTTATCCTTGACAAAAACAATGTCTGAATTTTTAAAATTAGGCTTAAATCCACAGCTTCAAAGAGCTTGCGACGCCATCGGTTATACAGCTCCCACTCCCATCCAAGAAAAAGCAATTCCTCTTTTATTAAAAGGACATGACGTTTTGGGCATCGCCCAAACGGGAACAGGAAAAACGGCGGCTTATGTTTTGCCCATTTTGATGCAGTGCAAATATGCGCAAGGGAAAAATCCCCGAGCATTGATCTTAGCCCCCACTCGCGAGTTAGTGATGCAAATTCACGAAGTAATGCTTGGATTGGCGCAATTTACAGACTTGCGGCTTTTGGCTCTTTACGGTGGATTAGGCCCCAAAACCCAAATTCAATCTTTGGAAAGCGGGATTGATATCTTGGTGGCGACTCCGGGTAGATTTCTCGAACTCTACCGAAAGGAAGCCATCGTGGTGAAAGAATTGAAATACTTGATTTTGGACGAAGCGGATAAAATGATGGACATGGGTTTTATGCCACAGATTCGTCAAATATTGGAAAAAATCCCATATAAAAAACGTCAAAATGG
>JBILRJ010000043.1:0-15560 GCA_044372695.1 Spirosomataceae bacterium | reverse complement strand
GAAAAAACTCGGCAACAAGTTTTGTCCAGCGAGGAAGTAGGGTCCAAAAAGAAATTGCAACAAGCGGAGGCTGATTTGGGAAATTTGCAAGCGCAACAAAAAGGTTTGGCCTTGAAATTGGACTTGCTAGGGTGCGATTTGAAAGCTTTATCTGCAGGCCAAATCAGTTCCATTTTGAAAGTGAAATCGCCGATAGAGGGTTATGTACAAGAGGTGAATATTTCCATTGGGAAGTACATTACTCCCACAGATGTCATTGCCACTCTGGTAGGAGTAAAGCACAAGCACGTGGAATTGAAGGTGTTTGAAAAAGATTTGATGCAATTGAAAATTGGGCAAAGCATTCAAGTAGAGACAGAGGGCCATAGTTCCATGGCGAAAGTGTTTTTGGTGGGTAAGCAAGTTGATTTAGCGACGAGAACTACATCGGTACATGGGCATTTTACGAGTGAATCTGAGGAGGCTAAATTCACGATTGGGCAATTTGTCAATGCGAAAATATTGGTCAATAAAGTGAAGATGTTAGCGATTCCGCAGGCAGGATTTGCCCGAGTAGGCAAAGGCGGATTCATTTATGTAGAAACATTGAAAGGACAAATGGCCCAAGTACCCGTAGAGGTATTGGGATCAAATTCTGATTATGTGGGTATTCGCGCATTGAAATCTATTCCGGAGGGGAAAGTTGTGTTGTCAGGAGCATCAGCCTTAGAGGCGATTTTTGCGAAGGATTAAAGAGCTAAATGCCAATGTGCATACTAAGTATACTTTGGGATAACACATCGATTTCCAATGTCTTTGTACAATTGAAATAGTTGGTCTCGACTGATAGGCTTAATGACAAAACAGACGGTGATAAAGTTTTATCTCCATCATTGAACTACTTTTCTATTCTGGCCTTTTCCGCAAGTTAATAAGGTAAAACGCAATGATGGAGAAACTGAAGCCGACAAAAATTAAGAAATAGCTTATGGGTTTTTCGGAGGTTAAAGACATCCTTAGCAAGACTGTAGTGATGATGAAACTCGCATTTCTGAAAATTAAAAAGAAGGAGAAATGGTACATAAAAGAAACAATGAGTAAAAACACATCCACAAAAATCATGATGGTAAAAAAATCACTGTAAAAAACGGTGTTCGGATTGGGAAAATCCTTATGCATTTTCCAAGCTTGTATGCAATCAATCGCCCAGAAGGAGAAGCTGGAAAAACTTAACACCAATAAAACCAAGATCATGGAAAGTGAAACCACTTTTTTGATCGCAATAAATTCCGTAAAATCCTCTTTACTTCCTGTTCGATGGGAATTTCCGTAAATTTTATAGTAAATCATTGTGCCCGCTAACATGACCAATGCAGCCATTAAATCGTAGACTAGTCCCAAAAAATGAATGTCCGTTAAGGAAAAAGACATCGTGAAATCCACCTCTGCCATGTCATGAAAAAAGCTTCTTAAGGTAATCAGGGTAATTACTTCAAATTGTTTTCCAATGAATTCAGATATGGATTTTGGGATGATGATGACCAATAACAAGACTTCATAAAATAGAATAAAGCTGAATGGCGTGTAAATCGCCTTCAAATAACTGTGTTGGAAATCTTTGAAATAAGTGAAATTGTTCCCCAAAAAAATGAGCAATAAATGTCCCAAAAAAGCAAACAATGCGATTCTTAAAATCAATAATTCCACTCGCCTGATAGTACCTGGGGCATTTAATCGATCGAAAATGGTACTGTATTTTATTAAGAATCCTTGCATAAGTTCGAGAAAAAGAGTTTATGAAGTGTAAATGATTGGACTGGAGCTTCTTTTCATCTAGTCCGTTTTATTAAAGAGCTTTTTCTTCAGGTTTTGTTAATACCTTTATTTGTTCTTGTACAATTTCTTTGATTGTCTCATCGAAATATACACCATCTGATTCCATGTCAGCAATGTTACGGTGCATGGCCTTGTAAACCAATTTCTTCTCCAAATCCGTTAAGGTTTTGTTAGCTGCCATGTTCCCAATGAAGTTTACGAGGCCAGCTCTTGGGCCTGATTCCTTTTGGAAGGTGTATGTCTCATTTTCCATGACCGAAAATTCGCGATAAACCGCAATAAAAAACACCACAAACAAGGTCGCGATGATGGTGGTAAGTAATATGATGTCTATGTTCATTATTTCTTGAGTTTAGAATTGATGAAATTCAATAAACCAAGGATTGTTGGTGGCCATAAACCAATGAAAATCGCTTTTTCTTTGTCGCCTACAACCATATAGTTGTATTCGCTGACGAAGATGATCACTATAACAACTACTACAATCAGGATTTCTGAAGCTTTAAATTTTTTTAACATATTTTGTTGGGTTATTGGATAATTGGTTGATTTATCCACATGTGAAATCTGAGATAACAATTGTTTTTGAGCATAAAAAATGGCCGATTAAAGCAATTTTAACCGGCCATTTTTTGATTGAATCAATTACTTAGGCAATACAACCGAGTCGATTACATGAACCACTCCGTTTCCTGCATTCAAGTCGGCAGCTACAACAGTAGCTACTCCACCTTTTTCATCAGTAAGGATTACTTTTCCATCTTTCAAAGAAGCTGTCAAAGTTCCACCACTAACTGTTTTTAAGGCTAAAGCTCCTTTTGCATCAGTGATAGCTTTCACTACTGCTGCTGCATTGAATTTGCCTGCCACTACATGGTAAGTCAAAATTTTGGTTAGAGTCGCTTTGTTTTCAGCTTTTAATAAATTATCTACTGTACCCGCTGGCAACTTAGCAAAAGCACCGTTGGTAGGAGCAAATACAGTAAATGGACCTGCACTCTGCAAGGTAGGTACTAGACCTGCTGCTGTTACCGCTGCAACTAAAGTAGTGTGATCTTTAGATCCTACAGCAACATCTACAACTGTGCTCTGCGCATTTGCAACAGATAAACATGCAGTAAAAGCAAAAATGGTCAAGGCAATAAATTTCATTTTCATGATGATATCATTTAGTTTGTTCCAATACCTAACTCATTAATTATCAATTAGTTTTGAAATAAAAATATCATCTAGAATCAGATGTTTTTTTGAGATAAAAGTTTGATGGTAAATGATTAGCTGATTGCTCTTATAGTGGATTATCTTCAAAAATTGTGGGTATTGAAAACAGGTAAGACTTACCAAATTTATTTTTATGAGATATCAATTATGCATGCGAATCAAGCATTGGAAAATGTATTTCGGTAACGATTTCATTCAAACTATTTAAAATTTCATTTATGACAACGCTTAATCCAAAGGAAAGATTTGAACGTAGCCTGATAAATTAGGAAATGATGAATTCAACTCTTAATTCGCATTCATAGGTAGGAGGTTTTCATGGATTAAAATGCAAAATTTAAATGGAAAAATCAGAAGATACACCAAAAATAAACTCTCATTCCCTACAGATGGCGCTTTAATGAAATCCGTTTACTTAGCAATTAACGAAGCAACTAAAAAATGGAGTATGCCTATTCAGAATTGGGGAATTATTTTAAATCAATTTTTGGCTATATTTGAAAAAAGGGTCCGAATTTAAACGAAAATCCGAACCCATTATTTTTTACTTACACAGTTAATGGGATAGTGTCTTGATAAAATGGAAAAAGGTCTCTCTAGGCGAAAGGAGCTATATTTTTTTTATCTTCTCTCTTCCCGTTTCCTCTCTTCTATCTTCTCTCTTCCCATTTTCTCTCTTCCCTCTACCAAAAACCACAAAGGCACGAAGAAATACATCTCCGTGCCTTAAGGTTAATATTTGAGTTGTAATTACTCAGCTGAATCAGCAGCTGCTTTTTTCGCAGGTGCTTTCTTTGCTTTTGGAGCAGCTTCTTCTGCAGCAACCTCAACTGCGGGTGCAGCTTCAGCAACTGGAGCAGCAGCTTTCGCTGGTGCTTTTTTCGCCACCGGTGCAGAAGCCACAGGAGCAGCCACAGCTGGTAATACATGAACGAATGAACGTCCTTTAAATCCTTTTTTGAAAGCCACTACACCATCAGCTAATGCAAATAATGTATGATCTTTTCCTAAACCAACGTTTTCTCCCGGATTGTGAGCAGTTCCACGTTGACGTACAATGATATTTCCTGCGATAACAGCCTGTCCTCCAAATAACTTAACGCCTAATCGCTTACTATGCGACTCGCGACCGTTTTTGGATGATCCGGCTCCTTTTTTGTGTGCCATGTTATGTTAATTTATACGCTATGAGCGAGTATTTGACAATTATTTTAAAGAAATTGATTCAATCAACACTTTGGTTAAGTCTTGACGGTGACCATTCATTTTTTGGTAAGTTTTTCTACGTTTCTTCTTGAAAACCAATACTTTTTCTCCACGAACGTGAGCAACTATTTTACCTGTGATTTTGGCTCCCTCTACTGTTGGGGCTCCTACGGTCACATCTCCGTCTTTGTCAACAAGTAAAACCTTGTCGAATACCAGTGCAGCGCCTTCCGCTCCCGCCAAACGGTGGGTGTAAACGGTACGGTCTTTTTCTACTTTAAATTGCTGCCCGGCAATTTCTACGATTGCGTACATTTTGTTATGTATTTAAGTGAAACAATCCCACGAGGCCAGACACGATCGTCTTTAATGAGCCTTTTAAATGGGGATGCGAAGTTAAGAAGATTATTTCTAATAAACAAACTCCCCGAATTCACTTTTTATGGTCAACTTCTTCACTGCCGATGCCTCCACTCGGCCTACGATTTGTGCTGGTATGCCAAAAGATTCAGAAATGGCCATAATTTGCTCCGCATAGGCTGGATTTGCATAGATTTCCAAGCGGTGACCCATGTTAAAAACTTTGTACATTTCGCTGTAAGAAGTACCACTTTCTTGTTGAATTAATTCAAAAAGCGCTGGAACTTTGAACAAATTATCTTTGATAACATGCACATGGTCAACAAAATGCATCACTTTGGTTTGAGCACCACCCGAACAATGAACCATTCCATGTAAGTGTGGTCTCAATTCTGCCAATAAGGCTTTTACCACCGGAGCATAGGTTCTTGTGGGCGATAAAATCAATTGTCCAACGTTTAAGGGAGTCCCCGCCACCGGCTCAGTCAACTGCTTGGATCCTGAATACACCAAATCCGAGGGTACCTGTGGGTCAAAACTCTCCGGATATTTTTTGGCTAAATAATTCCCCAATACATCATGGCGAGCTGAAGTCAAACCGTTACTTCCCATTCCTCCATTATATACTTTTTCGTAATTAGCTTGTCCGTCAGAAGCCAAGCCAATGATGACATCTCCTGCTTGAATATTTCCATTGGAAATTACATCGGAACGTTTCATTCTGCCAATCACCGTACTATCTACAATAATTGTTCTTACCAAATCTCCCACATCTGCCGTTTCTCCACCTGTCGAATAAATCCCAATGCCATTGTCGCGAAGCATTTGCAAAACTTCTTCTGTTCCATTGATAATCTCGGCAATCACTTCTCCGGGAATCAAGTTTTTATTTCTTCCAATGGTACTAGATAACAACATTTGATCCGTAGCACCTACGCAAATCAAATCGTCGGTATTCATCACGACCGCATCTTGGGCTATTCCCCTCCAGACAGAAATGTCTCCTGTTTCTTTCCAATATAAGTATGCCAAAGATGATTTCGTTCCGGCTCCATCCGCATGCATGATGTTGCAATAATCCGCATCTCCACCCAAAATATCCGGGGAAATTTTACAAAATGCTTGAGGGAATAGTCCTTTATCAAGCTTAGAAATAGCCTGATGAACATCTTCTTTCGAGGCAGAAACACCGCGTTGCAAATAGCGCTCAGATGACATAATTTTTTATGATATGTTTAATTGTGCAAATTCTTTGGCAAAATAGGTCAAGATTACTTGAGCTCCAGCTCTTTTGATTGACAAAAGGCTTTCTAACATGGCTTTTTCTCCATCTATCCAGCCATTCATAGCAGCCGCTTTTACCATGGCATATTCACCAGAAACATTGTAAGCGGCAATCGGTAAATTACTATTCTCTTTCAACAAAGCAATGATGTCCAGATAGGCCAAGGCAGGCTTAACCATCAGAAAATCTGCTCCTTCCAATTCATCCAATTCCGCCTCTCTCAATGCTTCTCGCTGATTTGCTGGATTCATTTGATAGGTTTTTTTATCGCCAAATTTAGGTGCTGATTCCAAAGCATCCCTGAAAGGACCGTAAAAAGCCGATGCGTATTTGGCTGTATAAGCCATGATACCCACGTTGGAAAACCCAGCTTCATCCAAAGATTCTCTTAAATAGCCTACTCGGCCATCCATCATATCGGAAGGACCCATCAATTTACTTCCCGCTTGCGCCTGCGCAATGGCCATTTTGGCTAAAATGGGCAAGGTTTCATCATTAATAATCTGTCCGTTTTTCACCACACCGTCATGCCCATCTGAACTGTAAGGATCCATGGCTACATCGGTTAATAAAGTAATTTCTGGGAATCGGCTGGCAATGGCATGAATGGATTCTAGATATAAATTTCCTTTGCGATAACTTTCGGAAGCAATTCCATCCTTTTTGTCTTCCGCAATTTGTGGAAATAAGGCAAATGAGTGAATGCCTAATTCAACACATTCATCGATTTCTTTCAACAATAAATCCAAACTAAAGCGATGAATGCCTGGCATGGATGCTATGGCCGACTTTTTATTGGCACCATCCATGACAAATAAAGGGAACATCATGTCTTTGACCGATAATCTATTTTCCTCTACCATCGTACGAATACTTGCACTTTGGCGATTTCTTCGGGGTCTTTGCAGCATACAATTTTGAATTAGTGCGCAATTTACGGAAAAGCAGGAATAGTTATGAATTATGAGTTATGAATTATGAGGTATAATGAAGAATTATAAGATAAGACAATCATAACTCATAATTCATAACTCATAATTCATACATCCCACATATTTCCCTGGAATGGGATTATAACCCAACTCTTGGGTGAGTTCCAATTCGGAGCTGATATAACCCCAAGTGCTTAATTCTTTGGTCATCGTAAAAAAATGCGGATGGTCTTTTGATTGATTGGCAGCGCTAATTTATTAAACTAAGCGTTTTCGTTGATCAAACATTCCACATTGGGATGCAACCAAAGGAAAGAAGCTGGCAAAGAAGTAGTAATACTCTTTTCCATGAATTTTTTAATTGCCTCCTCTTTACCGGAACCTGTCACCAAAAAGATGATTTTTTTTGCTTGCAAGATGCTCCGTAAACCCAAAGTTAATCCAAATGCTGGTTCGGTACCTTGTGATAAAGCAGGATCATGTTGAATGGTGCTTTCTGCCAAAATTGCCTTGTGACAATCGACTTGCAATGATTCAGCGGGTTCATTAAAACCAATGTGTCCATTTTTTCCTAAACCCAAAATGACAATGTCTAAAGGTCCATTTTGGTCTATGGAATCTTGAACGCGTTTACATTCAGCGAATAAATCAGGATTGTTAGTATCGAATTCCTGATAACGCTCTAGTGAAACATTCAATGGCCCCAATAAATGTTGTTTCAAATAACTTTGGCAAGAATCAGGATGGGACATCGGAATGATTCCCCACTCGTCAAGTTTTATAACCTGTAAATGATCGAACAAAACGGGATTATTTTGGAAACTTTTCGCCAATTCGGCATACATACCTGTGGGCGATCCGCCTGTAGCAGCTCCTAATCGTAAATCTTTTTTGTTTGTTAAGTCGTCAATGATAATTTGACTTGCATGCACACTCATTGACGCATAGTCGGAGAATTTAGTAATTTTCATTTAGGAAAAGTTTAGAAAATCAAAGATAACAAAATGAGATAAAAGGCAAGCGGATGAATTTTTATTAGTTATCAGTTATTAATGCGAATAAGAGTTGAAATTATCATTAGGTTCGGTTCTAAACATATGTTTAAAAGTGAATTTGCTATTTCCCTATTTCTTTGACAGCAATGCAATTTACGGGCTAAATCTTTTTCTATGGCCTTTCTTTTTTTGAAAAAAAAGAAACAAAAAAACTTAAATGAATTATGAGTTATGAATTATGATTTATGAAATTAAAACAATGACTTACACATTTCAAAAAATATTCATAACTCATAATCCATAATTCATAATTATGCAGGCTGCGTTCAAATCTTTCGTTAGGATTAAGCCTTGGCTATAAATAAATTTTTATAGCGGATGACCCTTATATTTTTTAACCCTTAATTCGCATTAATAGTTATTAGGTACTATTTTTTTATACTTAAATTTTCATAAAAGTGTTTTTAAAGGACTAATAACTAAAAACTAACAACTAATAACTATTAATGCGAATAAAGGGTTGAAAACCCAATCAATGGGTACAACATTCAATCAAAAATAATTCTTGAAAATGTTATTCAAAAAATCAGTTAATTGATCAAGAATATCAGTTATCAATTAGGGATTTTAATTTTCTTTTTTTAAGGGGTAATGCGTCCCCTTACCCCCTGCAATTTACACGGTTAAAAGTTCAGTTGTTTGATAAAATGAATGTCATTCATCTGTATACATCTGTCTCTATTAACTAATCTCTAGTAATTCGAATTAAGAGTTGAAATTTTCATTAGGGTTAGTTCTAAACGTATGTTTAAAAGCGAATTTGAATTTTTTGTTTCCCTACTTCTTTTACAAAAATGCAATTTACAGGCTAAATCTTTTTCTATGGCCTTTCTTTTTTTGAAAAAAAAGAAACAAAAAAACTTTTTTCTTTAGCTTAATCCAAGACGAATCCGCAAGCGGAGCGATTTTCACTCCGCTCTCGGCTATTTTCTTTGACCCTATCGCACATCCCCATGCGCATTGTCAAAGCTCCGCCTACCGCTCCGTTCAAATCTTTCGTTAGGATTAAGCGTTGGCTATAAATAAATTTTTATAGCGGATGACCCTTATATTTTTTAACCCTTAATTCGCATTAATAACTAAAGCCCAGCGACGCACCTAAAACCGGTGTGCTGTAAGCCAGAGTCTGGACTCGATTTCATGCGAGCAGCACTGCGGTAACTGGAGCAATAACCATCGTTGCACAAAAATGATCCACCCCGCATCACACGTTTGGAGACGCCCGGCTCATCAGGATCATAGCTGTTCAATGGCCCTTTGGGATTAAGCAGTGGGCTTTTTTTGTAATAATCATTTCGATACCAATCCGAGCACCATTCCCACACATTTCCTGCCATGTCGTACAAGCCAAATCCATTAGGAGGAAAGGATTTCACGGGGGCACTGGTCGATTTAAATCCATCCAATGCATCATCTTGATAAGGAAAATGGCCTTGGAAACTATTGGTTTTGTAGGGTAATTGATCAACGGATTCGTTCCCCCATGGATAGATTTGATTTTTCAAACCTCCACGAGCAGCCCATTCCCATTCTGCCTCTGTAGGTAGTCGTTTCCCGGCCCATCTTGCATAGGCTGCCGCATCGTCCCAGGAGACATGAACAACAGGATGATTTTCTTTTCCTTCAATCGTTGAATTCGGACCTTGTGGATGTTTCCAACTAGCACCTTTTTTAAATTCCCACCATTGAGCATAATCGTTTAAGTTTACGGGACCCATAGTCGGGACAAATACCAATGAACTAGCCGCCAACAATGAATCTGCAGGTTTTGGAGTCCCTTTGGGCAATTGCTTGGCCATTTCAAGCCAATCTATTGGTTTTTCTGCAGTGGTGACATAGCCCGTTTGCCGGACAAATTCGGCAAATTGTGCGTTGGTAACTTCCGTTTCATCCATCCAAAAAGCAGGGACTTGCACGCGGTGTACCGGATATTCATCCGCTCTTCCTTGTGGGTCATGTGATCCCATCAAAAATGCACCTGCTGGGATTTTCTTCATTCCTTGAAAAGATGCCTGCTTGGGAATTTTTGGTTTAGATGCTACTTTCAAGGCCTTCAATCGGCTCGGAACTGGAACATGGCAAACGGGAATTTTCGTTTGAGCGAGGGATTGAAATACACAGAATAATAAAATAAAAAGAACTTTCATGAATCATTAGTCAATTGCGACGTCAAGTTAATAATTTTGACCATAAGTTTTTGAAAATGAGCGTTTACACACCGTAAAAATTTATGGCTTGATTTTCTTGCCAACATGGCTTTTTGCTCTTTTGATGAATGCATTAACAATTTCCGTTTTAATTGGTTAAGATTTTATCTCAACACCAGCAATGAAGGCTTTTTTACTTTTTCCGCATCAGATTTTCAAAGATATTCTTCTTCTCGACCGAGCGGATACCTATTGCCTCATTGAATCCGATTTATATTTTAGTCAATATCCTTTTCATCAACAAAAACTCATTTTCCATCGGTCTTGCTTAAAATACTATCAAGCATTTTTAGAAAGCCAAGGTTTGAATGTCCGCTACGTGGAGGCGAAAAGTTCCGATGCGGTGCTGAAAAACTTGATTAAAACACTTAGTTCGGAGGGCTTATCCCAAATTAACGTTTTTGAACCGCATGATTATTGGTTAAAAAAGCAGTTGGTGGAGGCTTGCCAAGTTCCGCTATTCCTGCATCCTAGTCCAAATTTTTTGAGTCAAGATCCCAGCGTATTGGGTGAAAAAAAGACTTATTTTCAAACAGCTTTTTACATTCAACAACGCAAAAACTTAAACTTGCTCATTGATTCTGAGCAAAATCCCGTTGGCGGTCAATGGTCTTTTGACACCGAAAATCGAAAAAAAATACCCAAGAATACCTTCATTCCTGCGCCATATCCTGCCCAAGCAACCAATCAATATGTTTTGGAGGCAGTTGGCTATGTACAAAGGGAATTTCCCAATAATCCAGGAAAAAGGGATGCGCCTTTTGGTTCCTCGTTTTATCCTTGTACGCACGATGAGGCGGAAGCGGCCTTAGAACTTTTTCTCCAAGAACGCATCGAACAATTTGGTATTTATGAGGATGCAATTAAAAAAGATGAAAACAGTTTATTCCATAGCCTGCTCAGTCCCATGATCAACGTTGGTTTGTTACATCCCCATCAGATCCTTGAGCGAATTGTACAATCCAAGGCTCCTATTAATTCCATCGAAGGTTTTGTGCGTCAAATCATTGGTTGGCGGGAATTTGTGGCTTTGTTGTATCAAAAAATCGGGAACCAACAAAGGACGACCAATTATTGGGGATTTACCCATTCCATGCCAAAAGCGTTTTATACGGGAGAAACAGGCATCCCTCCCGTGGACAATGCGATTCAAAGGTTGATTAAAACAGGGTATAATCACCACATCGAACGATTGATGGTTCTTGGTAATTTCATGCTGCTTTGTGAAATTCATCCCGATGCCGTTTACCAATGGTTCATGGAAATGTACATTGATGCTTACGACTGGGTGATGGTACCCAATGTCTATGGGATGTCGCAATTCAGTGACGGTGGACGCATGACGACCAAACCATATATCTGTGGATCCAATTATATTTTAAAAATGAGCGATTATCCGAAAGGCGATTGGCAAGCAGTTTGGGATGGTTTGTTTTGGCGTTTTTTGGACAAACAAAGGGTCACTTTTGCCAAAAATCCGAGGTGGGCGATGTTGATAAGTACTTGGGATAAAATGCCTTCCGAGAAAAAAGAAAGACATTTGTTGAATGCGGAAACCTATTTAGGACAATTGTTCAAAGGCGCGGTTTAAGTTTGTTCCAAAAAGAAAAAAAGCTTGGGAAATTTCCATCAATTCCTTCTCGTAAGTAAGGGAATGGCTCCCAATGGCCATCAAAATGGCTGTTAATGGGGTGATCTTGGAAAATCCCTTTTAGTCCTAAATCGGCATAAGCACCGTAGTAGACTTGCAGATTCGGGATGTTTTTAGCTAAATCCAAAATAAATTGCAGCGATTTCGGGGAAATAGGATGTTTGTGAAAATGTGCTGGTTCCAATACCAAAACGCGATTCCCTTCTTCACCGGAATGAAACAAAGGATCCAAGGTGTAATGGGTATAAATAAACGTTGGTAAATCCGGATCAATTATTGGCATTTTGCTGATTGGTGGATCAAATACCCATTCAATTTCTTCGGAGTTTTTTAATGCATCAGGAACGGGCATATTGGGTAAAGCTTCGTAGTCGACGTCTAAAAAAGTGCCTGTTTGATTACTCCGCGTATATTTATTGATGTTTTCTTGATTGACGTAATACAGTTTACTACTAAATGTTCCTGCACACCATTGCCAACTCAGCGCATTACTCGCTAAATCCCCATCCAACAAGTGATAATACATCCATTTGGATAGATCCAGCCAATGGTATTTCCCTATGTTGCAAGTAATGGAGGCAATGTACATCCGCAAATGGTTGTGCAAATATCCCGTGTTAGCGAAAGTCGATAAATGTTTATCGAGGGCATGAATGCCAGTTTTTGATTGCAAAATGGCTGTAGGGATGCCTCGGTAGTGGACATTTTCTTGTGGATGACGTATATCCTTGAAAATATCATCTCCCATTTTAAACCACGTGCGGGTATAAAATTCCCTCCAGGCGAGTTCCTGGACAAATTTTTCCATGTCCGCTATTTCAAATCCACGCTTTTGCAGTCGATCAATTACGAAGGGAATGCTGATGAACCCTCGAGATAAATATGGGGATAAATAGGAAACGCCACCGGAAATGAAATTTCTGGATTGCGCATAGCGAATGGGATCAAATTGGTCGATTCGCTGGTACACAGCTTCTAATTCGGTAGGAAAATGCATTAGCGTTTGCTGATTTTATTCATGCTTATGCTTCTTTGTAATGTACACTTAAAGCGTTTGTCGTCTGATATTCTTTTCATGAGGTGTTTGGTGCTTCTTCCAGACATTCTTTTTCTCCACATTTTGAAGCTGGAAGGTTTGGAATTCAGTCGCATGAATTCGATGACTTCTTTTTCTTTGAGGCCAAATTGGAATTCGATGGCTTCAAAAGGCGTTCTATCCTCCCAAGCCATTTGGATGATTCTGTCGGAATCTTCTATAGATAATTTATTTACTTCTTCGACACCTTTCACTGCAATAGATGATTTGTTCCCAATTTTTTTCCCATATTTTTCTCCAAGCAAAAGGCAATTGACAAACAGGACATGTTTTGGTTGGCAAATGCTGTTTTTTAACGTTTTTCATGGAAATAGTAAACGATGATTTACTGTTATTTAACCGAGAAAACTCGCAAATGTTTTAATCTCCAATGCTTTATGCATTCCAATGGCTTGGGCTGCACATATTGATGTTTGGGCCATCATGATTTTTTTATACCAAGAATTATTGCGGGGTTTTAAATTGGATATGTCAATCTATCCACCTACATTGCTTCACAAGTTCCCCACTTGATTTAGTAATTCTGCTAAATTTTATTCGTAAACGACCATTCTGTCTTCTAAGGATCTTATTTAACATCATTTTTTCTGGAAAATAGCAAAATGTTCGAAAAATCGATTCCATTTTTTATTGTATTTAAATTGTTGTCTATTTGTCTAATAGGTCAAGTAGCAAATACCACATCGGGCATGAGCGTTTCGAGTCCCACGGGAAGCATCACCTTGTCCATTGGACAAAGTCATTATGAACACTTTGGGAAACAGGACAACTTAACAGGTGGTGTTTTGCAAGTATTTCAGCCAATGGCTCAAAAAGAGACATTGCGCATCTCAGTGGGTCCTAATCCGGTTTTTGATCAATTATCTATCCTCATCGAAGGCATTCCTGATTCGGGAATTTCTTACCAATTATTTGATTTATTTGGACTCGAAGTTGAAAACAAAAAAATCAACGGACTTGCAGCTGTGCTCAGCATGAAAGATTATCTATCAGGAACCTTTATCCTCGTCATTCATTCGCCCAATCGGCAACCTGTTCCATTTAAAATCATCAAATTATGAAAAACTCGCCATTCAAATACCTATGCATTACGCTCATTTTATTCGTTCATTTTATGGGCTTTGCACAAGCTCCTCAAAAAATGAGTTTTCAGGCGGTAATTCGAAATGCTAGTAACCAAATTGTCCCCAAATGCAAGGTTGGATTACGTCTGAGTGTTTTGCAAGGCCATGTTTTGGGTTACAGTGTCTATAGCGAAACCCATCAAATTTTTACGGATTTCAATGGTTTGCTTAGTCTACAAATAGGCGGAGGCGACTCGAAAGTAGGGGAAATTGCCACCATTGATTGGGGCAATGGGCCATTTTTTATCAAAACAGAGGTGGATCCCAATGGAGGAAGTGATTATTCCATCATTGGATCAACGGAATTATTGAGTGTCCCTTATGCCTTATTTGCATTGAATGCGGAAAATGGTATTGTTTTGGGAATTACCAATAACATGCTCGATTTGTCGGCACTGAACTTAGGACAAGAAATTTCCATTTTGATACCCGACGGATTATCTTTTCAGACGACGGGAACAATTTCCATTTCTGACGCCTTTAAAAATCATTTGGCAGGATCCTTTGTTTCCTATGATCCAGCATCTGGAAGGTTGAATTTGAAAATTACTGAGATTTTTGGAGAAATTAAAATGTTGCAAGCGACCGTCAGAATTCTTCAGAATCAAGGTTCCATGGGCCCTATTGGTCCAAAAGGTGATACTGGTTTACAGGGAATCACGGGTGCAGCAGGATTAAACGGTGCAGATGGTTCGGTGGGTTTACAAGGTACGACGGGTTTACAAGGAATTGCGGGTGCTGCGGGATCCAACGGTGCAGATGGTTCGGTGGGTTTACAAGGAATCACGGGTGCTTCAGGATCAAACGGAGCAGATGGTTCGGCGGGATTAACTGGCCCAAAAGGTGATACAGGTTTACAGGGTATCGCTGGTTTGAATGGTTTAGACGGAGCCAATAGTTCAGTTGGTTTAATCGGTCCGATGGGTCCTCAAGGTTTACAAGGAATCACTGGTGCTGCGGGATCCAACGGTGCAGATGGTACGACGGGTTTACAAGGTGCGACAGGTTTACAAGGTTTAACAGGATTACAAGGCGCGACAGGTTTACAAGGAATTGCAGGTGATGTAGGTTCAAATGGTACAGCTGGTACGACGGGTTTACAAGGAATTGCGGGTGCTGCGGGATCCAACGGTGCAGATGGTTCGGTGGGTTTACAAGGAATCACGGGTGCTTCAGGATCAAACGGCGCAGATGGTTCAACAGGAATGCAAGGAATTACGGGTTTACAAGGTGCGACAGGTTTACAAGGAATCGCGGGTGCTGCAGGATCGAATGGGGCAGATGGTTCGGTGGGATTAACTGGCCCAAAAGGTGATACAGGTTTACAGGGTATCGCTGGTTTGAATGGTTTAGACGGAGCCAATAGTTCAGTTGGTACGACGGGTTTACAAGGTGCGACAGGTTTACAAGGTTTAACAGGATTACAAGGCGCGACAGGTTTACAAGGAATTGCAGGTGATGTAGGTTCAAATGGTACAGCTGGTGCGACGGGTTTACAAGGAATTGCGGGTGCTGCAGGATCAAACGGCGCAGATGGTGCGACAGGTTTACAAGGTTTAACAGGATCGCAAGGAATTGCGGGCGTTGCGGGAACCAATGGTGCAGCAG
>JBILRJ010000274.1:0-4207 GCA_044372695.1 Spirosomataceae bacterium | reverse complement strand
CTTTTATTTTGGTTAGTTCAATTTACAGGGATTACTCAATTGGCTCAATACAAACAACTTTTTGATAAATATCGATATGAAATTGATTCCCGTCAGATTTTTATGAAATTGTCGGAAAAGGAGGGTGGAATGGTGAAATGGGACATGGTTCCTGAAGTTTACAAGGACAAAGATGCTTACGTATTAATGCTGGGTAAATTTCAATTCATTTATTTGCCTTTTGCCATTTTTAACAATGACAATGACAAGAAGTTGATGGATAAGATCTTGAGAGACAAAGCCTATATCAAATAATTGCATGGGGCGAATCATGGCAATTGATTACGGTTTAAAACGAACTGGAATCGCGGTAACGGATCCTCTGCAAATCATTGCCAATGGACTAGACACTGTGCCATCACATATGCTACTCAAGTTTCTGGCAGATTATTTTGCTAAGGAGCAAGTGGACGAAGTGGTCATTGGCATGCCCAAAAATCTAGAAAATCAAGATACAGATTCTACTCAAGCTGTTCGGATTTTTGTCAAAGCTTTTGAGAAAAAATTCCCACCAAGAAAATTGATTTTGCACGACGAACGTTTCACTTCTCACATGGCCATGCAGGCGATGATTTCAGGAGGCATGTCCAAAAAAGACCGCCGTGTGAAAGGTACCGTTGATCGGGTTTCTGCCACCATCATATTGCAATCGTATATGGAAAATATCAAATTATAAGTTATGAATTCTTAGATGTCAATTCATAACTCATAATTCATAATTTATTTCGTTACTACTTTCGCAAAACGGTGATAAAACGGTGTTTTACTATTTTCAGATTTAGGCTTGTATTTGCCTGTAATGATGGGAACGTACATCACTCTTCTACGTGATTTTTCGCCAAAGTTGGGAGAAACTTCTACACGATGCCATAAACGACCATCATGAATGGTTAAATCGCCTTTTTCAATTTCAAAAGCCGCTTCTCTTGGATCTGGTTTGTGATCAATAAATTGTTTTTTACCAAAAAGCAATTTTAGCATGCTCTGATTTTGCGTTCCTGGCAATACCCTTAATCCTCCATTGGTAGAAGGACAATTATCTAAATGTATCCCTACGTTTAACATAGGAAGAATTTTTTGACCTAAAAATAAATCTCTTGGACTATCCGTGTGCCAACCCATTTGAGAAAATTTCGAGTTTGGCTGATTGATGTAATGATTAAAAACCAAGCCATCTTTTTCATCTATGCCTACACGGCCTTCATAGGGGCCTAATAACTCAATCAATAATTGTAAACGCGGATCTTTTAAGAATTCTTCCAGCACTGTACTGTATTTATTGGTAAAGCACATGCGTTGTATCATGTCATTACCCTCTGCGTCTTTACCAAATTTAAGTGGAATACCATTGATTTTTTCCACCTTTTCATCTAACCATTTTCTTTCTATCTGTGCTAATTCAGCGATGAATTGGTCTGCTGTTTCATGTTCAATGAATTTTTTGAACTGAATAACTCCATACTTTTGGAAATACATTTTTTGCTCTTCAGTAAGCTGCGTTCCCAAAGTAAAAGTTTTGTATTCGAATTTGGCTGTTGATTTTCTCATAATGGTAGCCGTTTTAAAAGGCGTTTGTTTCAAAAAATATAGCTTCTATTAGTGTTAATTTTTAAAATGACTTGCAATTTAAAGGTTTGTTCTTGAATTATATTAATCTAAATTTAATTTTATAATAAAAATCATTTTTTTAAAATCTGAAAAACCGAATAAAAATTAGCATTTTTGTACCCATTCTAGCTTTCTTATACTTAATGGTAGGTTTTTTTCCATTTATTTGAAAGGCATTTTATTCATGAACTTTCGAAATATGGTCAAGTACATTTTAGTAATATTCTTAGTTTCCCCTTTTTTTCTATTTGCTCAAAATTCGAATAAAATTCACAAAAAAGGCAGTTTTTATGTTCATTGGGGCTACAACAGATCGAATTATGCCAATTCCGATATTCGTTTTGCAGGACCTGGTTATGATTTCACTTTAGCTAAAGTTCAAGCCACTGACATGCCTACACCTTTCGATGGATTCACCACTTATTTCAATCCCACCTTATTTTCCATTCCCCAATTCAACTTCCATGGCGGATTTTTTTTAAAAGACAATCTTTCCATTTCCATTGGTTGGGATCACATGAAATATGTCATGGCTCCAGATCAAAATGCTCACATCAGCGGTTATATTTCCAATCAGGTTTCAGAACCATCCATCTCCGTAAATCCGAACTATGCCAAACAATATTCACCCAACACACCTTTCAACATCAATTCCTCTGATTTTCTTCAATTTGAGCATACTGATGGCTTTAATTATGCCTCGGTGGAATTGGAACATTATTTGTCTGTTTGGAAAGCTAAAAAAGGTTTTTTTCAATTGGATTGGATCAATGGTGGCGGTTTAGGGCTAATGATTCCACGTTCAGACGTTCGTTTATTTACTTTAGGTAAAAACAATTTATGGAACATTGCCGGAGCAGGTGCCTCTTTGAAATCGGGTCTTCGATTAAATTTGACTAAAATATTGTTTTTGGAAACAACGGTCAAGGGTGGATATACCAATCTTTGGGACATCAGAACTACAGGTCGATCTGTTGATCATGCAGAACAATCCATTTGGTTTGGTGAATTTTACGGTGCTTTGGGCTTCAACATAAACTGAGTAAACTTATTGGATTCCAGCTATTCCTCATTGATAACAAACAAAAATAGCTAAATTGCGAAGATGTTGAATAAATCATTTTTCTTCTTCGTGATCACACTCAATATGCTTGCTTTGGCGCTTGTTTCTAAGGCCCAAACCAAGCCTGAAATGACCGTACAAGTAGAATCAAAAAACATTAGTACAGAGGAGGACTTAGTGATTTCGGTAAGCAGTTCTTTACCCGCTAATTCCAACGAGGCCAATACTTATAAATTCCCTGAAATCGATTTTTTTACTAAAATTGGAGTCAGTAGAAGTAAGTCTTCCAATTACCTAAATGGTCAATTGATTCATTCCATCACTTATTCTCAACATTACAAAGCGTCTAATCCTGGAATTTTCACAATTCCTGTTTTAGAGATCATTTTGAATCAACAGGCCGTTAAATTGGAATCCTTTAAAATAACTGTTACAAGGGGACTGAACTTGCCAGAGGATCCTAAAGAAACGAATTCTTTGAATTTGTCGCAAGAAATTCAATCGTCCAATAAGCCATTTTTACTCGTCTCTTCTAACAATTACCGACCCTTTGTGGGCCAAGGTTTCACCGTTAAATTTTCTTTATTTATTCCAGAAAATAATTCAGAAAATTTGAGTTTTGATCGCAACGACTTACAAATTCCTTTGATGATTCAGAAAATAAAACCCACTAATTGTTGGCAGGAAAATTTTGAATTAGAGGAAGAAAAAATACTTTCCGTGGTGATCAATAAAAAAAAATACACGGAGTATAGATTTTTTCAGTCCACTTATTATGCTTTAGATACCTCACCAATCGCTATTCCGAGTCTTCAATTGCGTTTGTTGAAAAAAGATAACGGCTTAGGCGAAACGGCTAAAATACCCATTATTTTTAAGTCTTCTTCGTTGAAAATCTCTCCCAAAGCTCTCCCATTTAAATCCATGGTGCATATTCCAGTAGGGATTTTTGAATTGAAGGAAACCATCAGTCAAGCTGTGGCTAAAGTAGGCCAGCAACTGATTTACAAAGTAAGTCTCGTTGGAGATGGGAATGTCATACTTTGGGACAAGAAAAACTTGGACTCCGATTTTTTCATAGATTTTCTTCCTTTGAACACATCGATCACGGTTTTTCCTTTCAAAGATCAAATGTTTGGAGATAATTCTCAAAAAATACAGATTATTCCTAAACAACCAGGTAAATTTGCATTGAAAAAATATTTCAGTTGGATTTATTTTAATACCAAAACACAAAAAATAGATACGCTTAGTTCAAAAGTTATTCTAAAGGTAGTGGGTAAGCCCACGGATTTAACATTGAATACCCAAGACGAAGCATCTGAAATTTATCGAGGTTTAGAACTTAGCAATAGTTGGGATTTACCTTGGAATAAATGGGTTAATTGGCGACAAATAATCAATTTTGTGATATTTTTATTATTCATGGTGGTGGTTTTCGTCATTTGGAAATCGCCAAAATAAAAAACGATGGGAAGTATATACGGAAAGATTTTT
>JBILRJ010000273.1:0-4209 GCA_044372695.1 Spirosomataceae bacterium | reverse complement strand
AAGGATTTAGCTGTGGCTCCAAACGATTCTGCATTTGCCATGTTGAATTCAGATGTTCGTACACCTTATTTAGTGTCATATTCAGAAATTCCAGAGCAAGTAAGAGCTCAATTAGGTACTTTCCAAGTAGGAGGAATTTATGGTCCTTTCAAAAACGGTTTAACTTATTCCATCTACAAATACGGAGGAGTAAAAAAAGACACCTTGTTTACCGTTCGTGCAAGTCATATTTTGATTTCACCAGCCAACAAATCTGATTCAGCAAAGGCACAAGCACGTAGCAGAGCGGAAGGGATTTTAACGCAAATCAAAGGAGGAGCAAATTTTGAGACATTGGCTCAAATGAATGGAATGGATGGAACTGCACAAAATGGTGGAGATTTAGGTTACTTCAAGAACAATGGTTCCATGGTTAAAACCTTTGAAAATGCCATTTTTGGTTTTAATGGAACAGGTTTAATGCCAGGCGTGGTTGAGACGGATTTCGGTTACCACGTGGTAAAAATTACCGATGCTAAATCGAATACTTCTTACAAACTAGCTGCCATCAACAAAACCATCGCTCCATCTCAAGGAACTTTAGATCGTGTTTTCACACAAGCAGATGCCTTTGCTAATTCAAATGGCACCGTGGCAGCTTTTGAGGTTGCTTTGAAAAAGGACAAAAACTTGATCATGATGCGTGCAAATCGTTTAGCAGAAAATGCGACAAGCATCAATAACTTAACCAATGCACGTGAGATTGTTCGTTGGGCATTTGACGACAAAACCAATGTAGGTGATGGTTCACAAAAAGTGTTTGAACAAGACAATCAATACATCATTGCTTATTTAAGTGGAAAAACTGAGCAAGACAATGTGAAAGTGGAAGATTTCAAAGAAGAAATAACTTATAAAGTTAGAAATGATTTGAAAGGCGAAAAAATTGCTAGCAAACTAAAGGACATCAAGGGATCATTGGAGCAAATTGCTCAAAAATACGGTGCGGGAGCATTGGTAGAAACGGTAGCTGATGTAACACTTGCTTCTGGTATGTTGAACACAGCAGGTCCAGATCCAATTGCCTTAGGTCGCATTGCTGGTTTGAAAAATGGAAAACGCAGTCAAGTATTCGTTGGAGAAAATGGGGTATTTATTGCAGAAAAAACTACCTCTGTTGAAGCTCCAGCCTTGGCTGACTACTCGAATTTCAAGAATCAAATTCAAATGATGGGCGTGCAAAGAGCTTCGTTCTTCATCAATGAAGCCATCAAAGAAAATGCTAACATCGTAGATAAGCGCTACAAATTTTATTAATATTGGTTTTTACCTTACAAGAAAAGCATTCTGAAAAGGATGCTTTTCTTGTTTATAGCATACCTTTGCAACATGAATTTCGGACGAAATAACTATTCTTGGCTTGCTTTGTTCCTCATCGGCTTGTTTTTCATTTTGATGAGCCCGTATTTGAATTTACGCATCGACTTAAGTGAAGAAAAAAAATTCACTCTAAGTGAATCCAGTGTTCGCGTTTTACAACAATTGGATGGTCCCATACACATCAAAATTTACCTAGGAGGAGACAACTTGCCAGGAGGTTTCAAAAGACTTCATCGGTCTTTGGTTGAATTGCTAGACGATTTAAAACAGCATTCGAGTCAAGATATCACTTTGGAACAAATTGATTTATACAAAGACTTCCCCAAAGAAAGTGATCGGCAAAACTTGATTTTCGAATTGGACTCATTGGGCATCCCACCTACTAACATTGTGAACAAAGAAGAAGGGAAACAAGTGCAGCTTCTGGTGGTACCTGGAATAACGGTGGAGAAATCCGACCGTCTAGTGGGGGCCTTACTTTTAAAGGGAAATCAATTAGCCTCTTCCCAAGAAGTATTGAATCAAAGCATAGAGAACCTGGAATACGAAATTGTGCAGGCCATCAAATCGGTTCAAAATTTGGAAAGAAAAAAAATAGGCTTCTTTTTGGATTATAGCCAAGTGCCCGCCGTGAAGCAATTGGACCTCATTGCTAGCTTAAAAAAGCAATATGATTTATATCCCGTGGATTTGGCCCAATCGCCAACACTCGATGGTTTAGACGCTTTTTGCATCATCCAGCCGAATAAAAAATTCAGCAAAACAGACTTATTTAAAATCGACCAATTTTTGGTAAAAGGAGGAAAAGGCATGATGTTTTTGGATGGTACAAGGGTAGATACCTTGGATCAACAGGGACTTCTTTTTACTCAGGTAGAAAACGGATTGGAGGAATTGCTTTTTCACAACGGACTTCGTCTGAATAACAATTTAGTCAAAGACGCACAATTGTGTGGGGCGATTCCATTGGCGGTGGGGAATTTTGGCAATAATCCATCTTTGCAATTGATGCCTTGGCCAGCCTTTCCCTTATTGATGGCCAATCCCAACTCCCCCATCACCAAGAATTTAGATGCCATATATTCCAAATTCCCCTCCAGCATAGACACCGTACAAGGCAGTTCACTTACAAAAACCTTGCTTTTGAAAACGAGCCCATACACGCAAGTTCAAAATGCCCCAGCCACCTTACCCTTTTCTGCCTCTGCAAAAGCCTTTGACCCCGCCAAATTCACGGGAGGATCCAAAGCGATAGCCTATTTATTGCAAGGAAAATTTAAGTCCTTGTTCAAAAATCGATTAGCTCCCAGTGACACCCTTTCCAAAAACTTTTTAGCTGAGAGTCAAAGTCCAGGAGCATTGATTGTAGTCGGTGATGGAGAAGTTCCTCAAAACGGCATTGATCCAAAAACCAAAGGCCCCATGCCCTTGGGATTTGATGCTTATTCCAAACATACCTTTGCCAACAAAGATTTTATTTTGAACGCATTCAATGAATTATTGGATGAAAACAACGGATTGTTGGCCAGAAATAAATCGATACGATTACGACCATTGGATAAAACAAAAATGTTAGAGGAAAAAACCTTTTGGCAAGGATTAAACATCATCGTGCCCATTCTTTTGGCCGGAATCATCAGTTTAATGGTAATCCTGTATCGAAAGTATCAATTCAGTCGATAAACCTTTGGTAGAGTACTCAAAATATTTTAACTTCAAGGTCTAATTGTAAAATTAGTCAAACATAAGAATCAAATTTAATTCTTCCATCCTAATGAAATTCAAAGTAGCCTCAAACGTCTTACTCAAGCAAATTTCCGCCATCGGTGGAGTTGTTGCTAGTAATCCAATCATACCCATTTTAGAAAACATCTTAGTCGAATTAGAAGGCAACCAACTTATTTTGACAGCTTCTGATTTACAGACTGTGATGACTACCCGAGTAGATGTAGACGGAGCTGAAAATGGATCGATTGCCTTACCAGCGAAATTATTGTTAGAGACACTTCGAAGCTTACCTGAACAACCTGTTACCATTTCAGCTGATCAAGGCACATTTGGGGCAGAAATAGCTACCTCCAACGGTCGATTTAAATTAAGCGGAGAAAATCCAATTGATTTTCCTAAAATACCCGAGGTAAGTAAAAACCAAACCATTGCGCTTTCTGCAATGACCTTGGGAGAAGCCATAGCAAACACTTTGTTGGCTGTATCCAACGATGACATGCGCCCAGCTATGACAGGAGTTTTGGTTCAAATGGCGGGAGATCACACGAATTTTGTTGCAACAGACGGTCATCGTTTGGTGAGATACCGAAGAAACGACATCCAAACAGAATCTCAAAGCAACTTAATTTTACCTAAAAAAGCCTTGGCTTTATTGAAATCCACCTTACCATCTGACGACACAGAAGTTAAAGTGGAATTTAGCTCCTCCAATGCATTTTTCAGTTTCCAAAGCTTTCAGTTAATTTGTCGCATCATCGATGAGCGCTTTCCAGAATATGAAAATGCGATTCCGAAACAAAATAACAACATCGTTACCATCAATCGTTTGGAATTCTTAAGCTCTGTGAAGCGAATTTCCATATATTCTAACAAGACCACACACCAGATACGTTTGAAGCTTACATCGAACAAATTGACGCTTTCAGCGGAGGATTTGGATTTCTCGAACGAAGCCAATGAAGTATTGTCTTGCGAGTTTGCTGGAACCGACATGGAAATTGGATTTAACGCGAAATTGGTTTCTGAGTTATTGAGCAACCTAAGTGCCAAATTTGTTGATATCAAATTAAGTGAACCCAATAAGGCAGGTTTAATCATCCCTTCCGACCAAGATGAAAATGA
>JBILRJ010000272.1:0-4219 GCA_044372695.1 Spirosomataceae bacterium | reverse complement strand
TTTTTGAGATATCTGTTCCTAATCTTTGTAGATACGCTATCATTGCAATAATTTCTTTGTCTTCAGAAACTTTGATTTTTTCCATTGCCAATCGAGCTTGAATTTCTTTGGATTGTACCTTCAAATCGTTGACGGCATTGTCGATTTGTGTTTGACTGTATGGTACTCCCAATTTTTTCATGGCAGCCAATTTGTCTTTTGTTTGAGAAATATTCAATTTTTGTTCCAATAGCCATCCATAACTTGGCATGATGGAACCCGGCGACATCGCTTGTGGCTCTCTCATGTGAATGTAATGCCATGAATCAGGATACTTACCTCCTTCTCGATGTAAATCGGGGCCGGTACGCTTAGAGCCCCACAAGAATGGATGATCGTAGACAAATTCTCCAGATTTAGAAAATTCACCATAACGTTCCGTTTCACTTCTAAAAGGTCTAACCATTTGTGAATGACAACCCACACAACCTTCACGGATATAAATATCTCGTCCTTCTAACTCCAATGAGGTATAAGGTTGTACCGCTGCGATGCTTGGAACATTGGATTTAACCATAAAAGTTGGCACCAATTCTACCAATGAGCCTATTAGAATCATAATCAAGGAAGCTACCAATAATTGAATAGGTCTTCTTTCAATCCAACTATGCCAATGTGCTCCCTTTATTTCTTTTTCTTCCAAAATAGCCAATGGTGCAGCTTCTGTAGCTTCATCCGCTAATAATGAACCTTGTGTCATTGTTTTAAATAAGTTGTAAGCCATGATAATTGCCCCAACCAAATAAAGTGTTCCTCCAATTGCCCTCATTTGATGCATTGGAATCAATTGTAAAGTAGTATCTAAGAAATTACCATATTGTAAGGTACCTTCTGGAGTAAATTGCTTCCACATCATTCCTTGCGTAAATCCTGAAATGTACATTGGAATTGCATAAAATGCGATGCCAATTGTACCAATCCAAAAGTGGGTTTTAATCAATTTTTCGGAATATAATGTTGTTTGGAAAATTCTTGGTATCATCCAATATAAAATCGCAAAAGTCAAGAATCCATTCCATCCTAATGCCCCGACGTGTACGTGTGCTACGATCCAATCCGTAAAGTGTGCGATCGCGTTGATATTCTTCAAACTCAACATAGGCCCTTCAAACGTGGCCATACCATAACAGGTAATACCAACAACCATGAATTTCAAAATCGTATTTTCACGAACTTGATCCCATGCACCTCGCAAGGTTAATAATCCATTGATCATACCTCCCCAAGATGGAGCAATCAACATGATGGAAAATACAACTCCCAAAGATTGAGCCCATTCAGGTAAACTACTGTACAACAAATGGTGAGGACCTGCCCAAATGTAAATGAAGATCAAGGCCCAAAAGTGTAAAATAGATAAGCGATAAGAGTAAACTGGGCGATTAGCCATTTTAGGTAAGAAGTAGTACATCAAACCCAAGAAAGGCGTTGTTAAGAAAAATGCTACCGCATTGTGACCATACCACCATTGAACCAATGCGTCTTGTACACCTGCGTACACATAATAACTTTTGAATAATGAAATAGGTAATTGTACCGAGTTTGTTATATGTAATACAGCCACTGTGACAAACGTTGCTAAATAAAACCAGATAGCAACATATAAGTGTCTTTCCCTGCGCTTGATAATTGTACCAAACATATTGATACCAAATGCAACCCAAACAAGCGTAATGGCAATATCAATGGGCCATTCTAATTCTGCATATTCATGCGATGTAGTAAATCCTAGTGGTAAGGTAATAGCAGCTGCTACAATGATGAGTTGCCAACCCCAAAAATGGAAATTGGAAAGAAAATCACTGAACATCCTGGCTTTCAATAGCCTTTGCAATGAATAATACACACCTGCAAAAATGGCATTACCCACAAATGCAAAAATCACCGCATTGGTGTGCAGCGGACGAATTCTCCCATATGTTCCATATTGAGTGATATTTAGTGCTGGTTCAAAAAGCTGAGAGGCAATAATCACCCCAACCAACATTCCCACAATTCCCCAAATAATTGTTGCTATGGCGAAATTTCGAACAGTCTTATTGTCGTAGGAAAACTGCTCAATTAGAGTCGTTCTTGTATTCATAAGCGTATTATTTAATTTTATTTTTTTGTAGATCGATTTCCTCTGTGATAATTCGAATACTTGGCGTAACTAAATCATCTTGTTGACCTGTTTTGACAGACCAAATGAATGCCATCAAAAATCCAAGGGCCATGAGTAAACTTAAACCAATCATGATGAAAATAATTCCCATTCTAAGTGCCGTTTTGCGATGATTCCTAGTATAAAAACGACACCGTAAATGTCTAAGAATATCTTTTGAAAAATTATGACTAATGTCACTTTGGCGACTGATTTAATTGGTCTTTTAAATTTTTCCCTTTCCAGTTCATCCCTATTGTAGCAATGAGTAACATGCTGATTGAATTGACAGGCATTAATATGGCAGCTATCAATGGCGATAAATTCCCTTGTATGGCAAAACTTAATCCTATCAAATTGTAAAGGACAGATAGCACAAAACTTGATTTGATTAAGGCAATTCCAAACTGACTAAACGCTAAAAATTGTGGTAAATTGGCAATTTCAGATCCTTTTAAAATGCCATCACTCGCTGGTGTAAAATGTAAGTGATTGTCTGAAATAGCAATTCCCACATTGGCCTGTTGTAACGCACCTGCATCATTTAATCCGTCTCCAATCATAGCAACTCTTTTTCCGCAGTCTTGAAGTTCTTTAATGAAGGTCATCTTTTCTAGTGGGCTACATTCAAATTTCGTTTTAGATTTGTCTGGAAACCAATCACTTAAGCTCTCCGAATGAAATGCTTTATCTCCTGAAATTAAATAAATATCATAGTTGCTTTTTAATTGATGAAGCATCGCTTCCACTCCTTTTCGATTCTTCCATGGAAATTGTATATTCCCAACGTACTCTCCATTAATTTGAAAATGTAAATGGGACTCTGAACTAAAAAAATCTTCTTTCTTTTTAATCGAATGATTACCAGCGAATTTTAAGGAACCGATTTTGAAAGATTGATTATTCATTCTTGCTTCCAATCCCTTTCCGGGAATCTCTCTGAATTCCGATATATTCATTATTTTTTGAGCACCTTTTTCCAAAAGGTATTTACTCAGTTGTCGAGACAATGGATGTGTGGATTGTAAAGCCAAAGTGCAAATGGCACCCCATTCTTCTCCTTGTACATCTCTAGTTAAATTTAAACGTGGAGGCTGATCGTCTTGTAAGGTCAATGTCCCAGTTTTATCAAATACGATGGTATCTATTTGCGACATCCTTTCAAATGCTTGAATATCTTTGATGTAAAAATTAAATTGAGACAGCCACCTAATGCCATGTCCTAAGGCAAATGGATAGGAAATGGCTAAGGCGCAGGGACAAGCTATAATTAAAATACTTACCACGGCATTCGCCCATTTACTTGGGTCGTTTATTAACCAATAAGTAGCAACAATGCCCGCTAAACTTAACAGCAAAATGGTGAAATACACACCTACTTTATTGGCAAAATTCTCCCAATTTTCCGTTTTGTAGGCGGGATCTTTGAATGCTTGTTGTTCCCATAGTTGAGTCAAATGGCTATGTTTTAGGTCATTTTTGATCAAAATTTCAATTGACTCACCTTGATGTTTTCCGCCTGCATAAATGGGGCTACCTATTCCAAGATTGACCAATTCACTTTCACCTGTGACAAAACTGTAATCGATTTTGCTTTTTCCTTTTACTATAATAGCATCAGCGGGTATGATTTCTTGGTTTCTGATTAATAAATGGTCGCCAATCTCAATGTTTTCCAACGGCGCATTTCCTTCTTCGCCTTTTTCATCCAGCTTTGTGATAACTAGTGGAAAATATGATTTGTAATTTCGTTCAAAAGATAAAAAATCAAAGGATTTTTGTTGAAACCATTTGCCAATCAATAAGAAAAATAGTAAACCTGAAACTGAATCAATGTATCCAGCTCCTGTTTGACTCAATATCTCATATATACTTCTAGAATAACCGACAATCAAACCTAGTAATATAGGTAACTCAATCGTCATTTTTCTAAGTCGAATATGAGCCCAAACATTTTTAAAATAATCAGATCCTGCAAAAAATAGACTGACAGTGCCCAATAGAAGGTTTAAGTAGCCAAAAAGTTGTTTAAATGCG
>JBILRJ010000271.1:0-4246 GCA_044372695.1 Spirosomataceae bacterium | reverse complement strand
CCATATTGTTTGACAATTTCTACCATGCGTTCATTTCCCATTTTGGTAAAGGGATAAATGGTAAATGCTGCATAAAATCCTTGGTCTAAAACGGATTTAACTGTTTCCTCATTGTTGTGATCAATGATGACCATTTGAGGATCTATTCCGTGTTCCAAAGCAATTGCCATGCTTTTTTCAGTTCCTTGTTTTTTATCCCGATGAGGAGTGTGAACTTGAACGGGCAAATGAAATTCCTTGGCCAATTCCAATTGAGCACGGTAATATTTTTCCTCCAAAACCGTTTGGTCATCAAAGCCAATTTCACCCACGCCCACTACACCTTCTTTTTGTAGGTAGAGTGGCAAGATTTCCATGACCTCTTCTGCTAATGCTTCGTTGTTGGCTTCTCTGGAGTTTAATCCAATGGTACAGTAATGTTTTATGCCAAACTGAGAAGATCTAAATCTTTCCCAGCCAACCAAACTAGCAAAATAGTCTTTGAAAGAGGACAAGCCCGTACGAGGTTGACCCAGCCAGAAAGCGGGTTCAATCAAGGCAACGACACCCGCATCTGCCAATGCTTGGTAGTCGTCTGTGGTTCTTGAAGTCATGTGAACATGCGGGTCAAAGAACTTCATTCCTTTCGTATAGGTTTGAAATCCAATATCCACGCTTTGAGCTAATTCTTGTTCTTCGGCACTTCCTTGGAAATGAGAGGGATTTTGTTGGTTATCTTGACACATAATCTTAGGCTGTGTATATGGGTTCGGGTAATTCTAATTCATGCCAATCTAATTTAAAATGGGCATTATCATAAATATTTTTCAACTCAATAAGCAAGGGCGATTCAGATTGATGGATGACTAATTTGGCTGCCAAGATATCACGTTCATTATCAGAAGACAATAATATTTCTAGGTCTTTGGCTAAATCTGGGCTTGTAAATAAAATCATTAATCTCCAAATTTGCGAAGGAACACGTCTTTTTGCCGCCCAACGTTCATGTACAAAGTCGGAAAGGGTATTTGATAAAGCTTGATTGGTTCTTTTATCTAAACCATAAATGTGATGTATGGGTTTATCGTTGAAAATGCATTTCAAAACCATTTGATTCCAAGCTTTTTCGGAAAAGTGTAAAAAAGCAAATGGGTTTCCAAATGCTATTGCATCAAAAACAGGACCAATGTTTGATCGAACAGCATCTGTAGCTCTTAATTGCCATCTTTCAGGATATTTAAAAATAGGAAAAGCGGCGCACAAAGCAACAGTTTCATTCATTTCAGCCGTATCAAACAATAATTCAATTTGCTTAACATAGGAATCTTCCAATTCAGCTTTTGCTCCTAACAAGGCAATGAAATAAATTCGTACCAGTTGATCTAAACTCAATTGATGCGGTTTCCATCCAGTTACAATTTCGCTCAAGTCGATAAAAATGATCGTCTTGGATATAAAACGAGGTGCTGCAACAAATGCCAAGGCAATTCCTTTTAAGTCCAAGTCGGATTTCGTCAGAATCCATTCGAATTCTTTCAAACTGACTTTTTCCTCAATGACGCGTAAAAGTTTTGTTATGGGTTCCAATCTAGAAATTTTATTTAATAGGTAATAGAAACGAATTTAATAAATATTCTTCGAATATTGACATAGTTTATTTTCTATTGACATTTATCATTTTTTTAAAGAAATAATTTAAATTGATGTGGTTATTTTTTTTTCTTTTAATGTTTTATTGAATTAAATTTATACACTGTTTTTTTATCATCATATCTTAATCACTTTTCCCATGCCGCGATTCATTCTGTCTCTTTGTGTGTTTTTTATTTCATTTTGCAGCTTTTCACAAACGGACAAAATATCTTTTCGATCTTTTCGGTCTTACAATTTTCCAACTGAATTAGTCAGTTCAAAAAATGGCGACAAATTGGCTTGGGCCATGGATGAAAAAGGTGTTAGAAACATATATGTGGCTTCGGCACCCAATTTTGAAGCAAAAAAAATCACCAATTTTGGAAAAGATGAAGGTCAAGAATTGACATCTTTGTCCATCTCAGACGATGGAAAATGGCTTATTTTTGTTAGAGGGGGTGATCATGGGGCGAATTTTAATGCTGATTTACCCATCAATACCAATTCCACACTAGAGCCTTTGGAAGTGAAAATTTTTCAGATTCCGTTTGAAGGAGGGGCTCATAGAATCATCAGTGCTGGGGATTTTCCAAAATTATCTCCTAAAAGTGATCAAGTTGTTTTTATTAAAAATAATCAAGCTTGGGTATGCAAATTAGATACGGTTTCTGGGGAAGATTTTTTTGACATCCCCCGTCAATTGGTCAATACTCGAGGAAAGGTTAGCGATTTACAATGGTCGCCCGACGCTAAAAAACTTGCTTTTAAAGTAGATCGAGATTCATATTCTTTTATCGCCTTTCTTGAAATAGGTAAGGATAATTTAAGTTGGATCGACCCCTCTTTTGCCAGAGATTCTTCACCAAGGTGGTCGCCAGATGGCAAAAAACTTGCTTTCATAAGAATGCCAGCTTTAGGTGGTTCTGTTGATTCCTTGTCACTTCGAAAAATCATCCCATGGAGCATCAATTGCATGGATTTTTCCTCAGAAAAATCCAAATTAGTTTGGAGTGCCCCACGCAATTTTAGAGGTTCATTTCCCAAAACACAGGGAGGTGCAAATTTATTTTTCCCTCAAAATGACTTATTGACCTTTACCTCCTCTGTGGATAATTGGCCTCATATTTATTCCATTAGCACTGATGGTGGTAAGCCCATTTTATTAACTCCTGGTAATTACATGGTGGAACATTTGTCATTATCCAACGACAAAAATCACCTTTTTTTCAGTGCGAATCATGGTTCAGATCCACAAGATGTTGATCGTAGGCACATCATGAGAGTGTCTGTTAATCAAGCCGATGCACAGAATATCACCCAAGGTCAAGGTAACGAGTGGACAGCCGTTGGAATCAATGCTGGCGGTGGACTTGCTTACTTGGGTTCTAGCTACCAAAAATCGCCTCAGGTTTTTATCCAATCAAAACTTACAACTACGGCCAAATCAATTACTTCTCAATTTTTGCCTAGCGAGTATCCTGAAAATAAATTCATTGCTCCTAAACAAATTGTTTTCAAATCTTTGGATGGTCAAATGATTCACGGACAAGTATTTGATAATGGAGATGGAAAAACGCAAAAACCTGCGATTCTTTTTGTTCATGGAGGACCAGCTAGACAAATGTTATTGGGATGGCATTATTCGGATTACTATGCAAATGCTTACGCGTTGAATCAATATTTGGCAAATGCTGGTTTTGTTGTTTTGTCAGTAAATTACCGTTTGGGAATTGGTTATGGATATGATTTTCAAAATCCAGCCAGCCCTTTAGCTGCCACTGAATACTATGACATCAAAGCTGCAGGAGAGTGGTTGGCTCAACAAAATAACATAAACCCGAAAAAAATTGGCATTTACGGTGGATCATACGGAGGGTATTTGTCTGCATTGGCACTTGGCAGGGATTCTAAACTTTTTGCAGCAGGGGTTGACATACATGGTGTGCACGATTGGTCTTCCAACATACAGGAACAATTGTACACTTCGGGAAATAAACGAGTTCCTGATGCAGAATGGGCGGCTTCTTTGGTTTATCGATCATCGCCTATTGCAAGTGTGAATTCTTGGACTTCTCCTGTTTTAATCATTCATTCGGATGATGATCGCAATGTACGTTTTGAACAAAGTATTGACTTAATTAATCGATTACAAAAGAAAAAAGTTCAGGTGGATAGTATGGTCATTGTGGATGATACACACCATTGGATGAAATTTGAAAATGTTATCAAAGTGTTTGATGCTACCGCAAATTTTCTCAAAGCCCATTTGCTTAAATAGGTTTAACTGTCTTTTTCTCTTAATTTTGATCCCATGGATGAAAGACCTATTAGTGATTGGTTGCCTTTGACCAAAAAAGAAGTAGAAAAAAGGGGCTGGGATGAATTGGATGTTATTCTGATATCAGGTGACGCTTATGTAGATCATCCAGCTTTTGGTACGGCTGTCATTGGACGTATCATGGAAAGTGAAGGGCTTAAAGTGGGCATTGTCGCACAACCCAATTGGCAAGATGATTTAAGAGATTTTAAGAAATTAGGTAAACCCAAATATTTTTTTGGTGTTACAGCTGGCTGTATGGATTCTATGGTGAACCATTATACAGCCAACAAACGCCTTCGATCCAATGATTCCTAC
>JBILRJ010000270.1:0-4258 GCA_044372695.1 Spirosomataceae bacterium | reverse complement strand
TGTTACTATGATTGCTGATGTTGATGATTTTCACCCCCTTATCTTTAGCAAGTTGAGCATTTTTTTGATGGCCTAAAAACACTTTGTGGAGAGATAAGAATTGAGTTGCCAAAGGTGATTCAATGGTGGTTTTTTTTGCTAAACGAGCACTTAAATTAATGTCTTTGGCCCCATAAAAATGAGTATCATTTAATAGAAGAGCATTATCCACATCCGAAACTTTCATATTTTCATGCCAAGTATGATCAGCGCCTGTTAGGTAAATTTCTTTAAATCCCAATTGCAAGGCTTGAAAGATGGCACAAACCAATACATTTTGCGATTGAATCATGCCCCATCCTTTTTTGAAAAAATATTGATTAAGACAATCGAAACCCTTAACAATGGTATAATTAAAGAAATAGACTTGAATGTAGGAATTCGACTTGAGTTGCTGAATGACCTGGTCCGATTTCTTAAAATCTTGCGGCATGTAAATAATCAAGGGCCATTGGGTTTTGCTACCAATCTGTTGAATAAGCTTTTGCCCCAAATCATAGTTAGGATCTTGGAAAAGCGGATCCAACAACAAATACATCTTGGGTTGTAAAGTTTCATAAGAGCTCGTAGAACCAAAATGATTGACACAAATGGAAAACATGTTTTGTACCTTTTCTAAGTCTTGCTCAATGGTTTGATTCACCGAGGGTCCATTCCCCAAAATTAAACAAGCGTGTTCGTTCAATTTCAATTTTTCTAAGGAAAAATCACTTTGGGAAATGACCTTCAAAATAGATAAAAAGGACGCGTACAATTTGGCGAGAAAAGTGATGATTGTTAAAGCCATTTAGCAAGTTTTTGTATTCCAAAATGAATAAACGCATTAAAATCGGGCACCGATTTGGAAAAATAAATAAAAACAGAAAATAAAAGTGTGGCACACACAGATTTATATAAAATACTCAGGAGTTTGATATCCAAATCGGGCCATTGAAAACCCAAAAACAGGATCACCAAAAATATAAGTGTCGATGCAAGTTGCTCCCATCCAAAAGGTTGCAATTGAAAATACTTCCAAATCAAAATCGTTCGCGCTAAATTATAATATACCACAGAAATCAATGCAGCTACCGCCGCGCCATTGATTCCGTACATGGGAATTAAGTACTTATTCAATAAAAACAGAATCAAGACAAAACTGATGATTAAGATTGAATCCAGTTTATAATATTTTGAGTTGGACAAAATTAGACCATTAATGCCATTCAATAAATCGAATAACTTACTAACACCAATGATGAGCAGAGCGGTTTTTCCCAAAGCATATTCGGGCTTCACTAATCCAAATAATTGGTCAATATTGATCCAAGTGCAAAGCAAAGTCAACAAACCAAATGCGTATAAATTAATGCTGCTTTTTTTATAAATCGTCTCCACTATACCATATTCGTTTTCCTCCATGGCATTGATCACCACCGCCGAGGACGCTTTGATCACCGACAAATATCCCATCCCCATCACACTAGAAAACAATAAACAAGTGCTATAAATACCTGTACTACTCAAACCCAAATAAGAATTGACCATGATTTTGTCCAATTGTAAAATAATCATGGAAGATAATCCTGTCAGGACACTAAATGCCGCAAAAACATAAAATTCCTTTTTAATCTTCGATTGAAAAAAATGAATATTTTTCTGAAAATTCAAAGGCCCAAGATTCACAGCAGTATAAATCATTAATGCAGTGGGTAATGCCAAACCCAATACCCACAAATACATAAAACCTTCAAAATCCACGAAATCAAAGACATATAAAAGGGCCGACAACAAAGTAAAAAGTCGCTGAAAAAACTGACTATATAAATTACCCGCAACGGTATTATATAAGCCTTTGGCATAATTATCAAATAAATTGAACAACATCGTAGCCAAGGTAATCGGAATAATCAATTTGAAAAACTTATCTAATAAGGCTTTATCTTGAATATTTTGATTGGAAATGATTTGATCTTTGAAAAGAAAAAGAAAAACGACACTTAAAAGAAAACCAATGGCTTGAGTTTTCAAGCCAAGATTGAGATAACCTAAATTTTTGGGCGAGGAATTCCTGAAAAAGGAAAAATATTTGGTTCCCGCATGGTTAAATCCTAAACTGGCAAATTGAGCAATTAAATACATCCAACTCAACAAAATGGCCATCAATCCGATTTCATTGCTTTCAAAATAATTAGGTAGAATGAAACCTTGACTCAACAAGCCAATCCCTACTCCTAAATAAGAATAAATGGTACTTAATATCGACTGTTTTTTTATGCTTGTCATAATTTCAACTTTCAAGAACCTTATTTTTCAGCAAAGTTTCCGCTAAAAGCCAATCTAATTCTGTATCAATGTCATGGGAACTATATTCGTCCATGCAATATTTACGGATTTTAGTAAACGATGAAATGGGCCCATTTTTCAAAGAAGCGACATTCATCACGTAAATAGCTCCATTCAATTCATACACTTTGGGGGCGTCTTGCCTTCTTGTAAATTCGCTTTTTTTTGATTTTTCCAAAAAGCCCTCTACATTTTCTTCCATCAAAACAAAATAAGGATTGGATTTCGTTTCTTTAACCGAGACGACCATATCCGCCGACTTTTCATATAAATCCATGGCCTCACGAATATGCTTTTCCGTTCGGAAAGGAGATGTTGCTTGAAGCAAAACCAAACAATCTGGAAAATAACCTACCGATTCCGCCCATTCAAGGGCATGCAACAATACTTCATAGGTTCCGGAGTGGTCTTGCGCCAAATGTTCAGGGCGTAAAAACGGAACTTGCAAACCTGTTTTTTCGACAATTTGTTTGATTTCCTGGCCATCTGTGGAAACGACGATTTGTTCATCAGAGAATACAAGTCGTGCAGCTTCCAGCGTATAATAAAGCAAAGGTTTCCCAGCCAAAACTTTGATGTTCTTCATCGGTACTCCTTTACTTCCTGCTCTGGCAGGAATTACCACCAATGGCTTCATAATTGAATGTGTTTAATGTCCTCTTGGGCTTTTTGGTAATCATCGTGCTTGCCAATGTCCAACCAATAACCCAACATGGGAAAAGCGACCACATTCTTACCTGCATCAATCAAATTTTGCATTAAATCCGTTGCATTGAAAAACTGATCTTTCGGAATGGATTCAGCCCAAGATTTTTTCATTAAATAGATCCCGGCATTGGTAAAATGGGTGTAAGATGGTTTCTCTTTGAAACCTTTAATTTGAAAATGGTCCGTTTCTAGCACCGCATAAGGAACATTGACTTGGTAAGAAATACATGCCACCGCCAAATCAGCTTTTTGCTCTTGAAAAAACAAATAAAACTCTTCAAAATTAATGTTCGTCAACAAATCCGAATTCATCAACAGAACCGTATCTTGAGAAAAGTCTTCAATCATAGACAATGCACCTGCCGTACCTAAAAAATCCGCCTCCTCTACATAATTAATGCACATCGAACGATCGCTGCCATCTTTGAAACGCTCTTTAATTTGCTCACCTAAGTAATTCACGGTAAGCCAAACGTTGGAAATACCAAAATCCTTTAACCGATCTAAATTGTACTCAATGATGGGTTTTCCGGCAATCGGCAATAGTGGCTTTGGCATCGAATCTGTCAGGGGCTTTAGCCTCTCTCCTCGCCCCCCAGCCATAATGACCGCATCAATCGGCAAAAAAGACTTGTGGTGTTTTAAATTCAAAACCCGAATGACTTTATTTTGATGGTCCAACACCGGGACAATCATGATGTGTTTTTTTCGAAATTCGACAATTTGAGCAAGGGCATTTTCCCCTTCTCGAATGAATTTAGGATGCGAAAAAATAAAATCCATCAAAGGATTTGACAAGGTCAATCCTTTGATAAAGCCCCTGCGTAAATCACCATCGGTCAATGAACCTATTAGTACGAGATCCTGATTTACCACAAATAAAACGGCATCGGATGCTAGTTCATCGAGCATTTGCAAAGCGCGATGCACTGATTCATGCTGTCCGATTAAATATCTTTGATAGTTTTCTTTCGTTTCCATGCTACATCTTTTTCAAAACTTCCATAATTTGATTGGCGGCATTTCCCTTTTGGTACAAATTACCTTGAGTCCAAAGCGGCAATAACTCAATTTTTCGCACTTGTGAAATGATTTTTTCCGAATCAAAAGGCACATGAAAAACATTTTCACCAGCTTCTCTGCCCTTTTGGCGGTCCCCTAAATCAATCACATATCGCCCAAATGA
>JBILRJ010000269.1:0-4291 GCA_044372695.1 Spirosomataceae bacterium | reverse complement strand
GATATGGATGGGGTGATTGTCGATAATTTATCCTACCATGTAGACGCTTGGTTATTGTTTTGCGAAAGAAAAAATATTCCTTTGACCCGCGAACTTTTTTACCGAGAATTGAATGGGATGAATTCTAAAGATACTTTTGAATATTTCTATCAAAAAGAAATTTCTCCAAACGAATTGCAAGAATTGGAAGAGGAAAAGGAACTTATTTACCGCGACTTTTACCGTGATTTTAGAAAACCAGCTGAAGGACTGATCGAATTTTTGGATGAATTGAAATCACAAGGAATACTTTGTGCACTGGCCACTTCTGCTGGGCAAGGCAACATCGATTTCATTGTGGATGGATTGGGAATTCGTCATTATTTTCAAACCATCGTGGGTGGGGGAGAAGTGAAAAAAGGAAAACCTGATCCGGAAATTTATTTAAAAGCTGCGGATCAATTAGGGGTTCCGTATGCCGATTGTTGGGTGATAGAAGATTCTTTACAGGGAATTAAATCTGGGCAATCGGCAGGGATGAAGGTGATTGGAATCACAACTTCACATTCCAGCGAAGAATTGGCCCATACCGAAATTCAATCACCTGATTTTGTTGGATTGTTTTCTAAGTTGATGATTGATAAATCTTTATGATGTGTAAAATGAAAGGTACGTTTGGGTGCTTCTTGATTTTATTAATGACTTTTTCCCAAGTTGTGTGTGGGCAAAAAATGACCCAAATGGAAATAATCCCTGGTAAAATGATCACCGATTATGCACCTAGTCATTTTGTTGGAGAGGAGCGCCAAATTCCTGAGGGATACCAAAAGAAAGTGGAAGCAGATTGGAAGAGTAACGCGCGTTTAATGCCTCATTCAAACGCTCAATCTAAAGCCAAATCTCAAATCCTGATTACTTTTGAAACCGTACCATCTGCCGATGTAAAAGCTGTTTTTGAACGTGCTGCTGAGGCTTGGTCAAATGTGATTAGTTCTGATATTCCCATTCGTTTATATGTTCAATGGGCTTCTTTGGGTAAAAATGTATTGGGTAAAGCAGGTGCTTCTGCTCATGCTCGGAATTTTCCGGGTGCCACTCGGTTGAATACTTTTTATCCAATTGCCTTGGCTGAAAAAATGGCACATCGAAATTTGAATGGAGATGGACCTGATATTATCGCTTCATTTAGCAAGGATTATCCTGCTTGGTACATCGGCACTGGTTTGCCAAAGGTGCCCAGTACGTTCAATGCTAGCGATGGTCAGATTGATTTATATTCGGTCGTTTTGCATGAAATTGGTCATGGCCTAGGTTTTATTGGCCAAATTAATGCGGAAGATGCGGGGACGGAGGCAGAATACGGTGTTGCAGGGATTTTTGATCAATTCATGGTCAATGCCAAAGGATCTAATTTAACAGATACCACTTTGTTTAAAAATCCGTCTGCTGCTTTGAAAACCGAATTAACTACTAGTGAAAATCTATTTTTAAGTTCGCCAACTTTATCAAAGAACATCCCTAAAAAGGTTAATTTATATTCGCCAAGTACCTTTTCCTCTGGATCAAGTCTATATCACTTGGATCAAAGTACTTATGGCGTCGGCGATCAAAATGCTTTGATGATTCCCTTTATTGCTCAAGGTGAAATTACGCATCAAATTGGGCCAATTGTGCAAGCTGCTTTTGCCGATTTTGGATGGAAATCCACCAGTATTGTTACTGAAAATTACAACGATACGGAAGATATCGATAAAGATTTTGTGTTTGAAGCCAAATTATTTTCTGATACATTGATCAATGAATCTTCTTTTAAATTGATGATTGCCGTGAATTCATCGATTTCTAGTGCGGTACCTTATACGCCTAAAAAAGGATTGGGGAATTCTTATACGGTTACTTTACCAAGTACAAAGACCTCAAAAACGGTTTCCTATTATTGGACAGTCAATGATGTAAGTGGAAGAAAATATACCAGTCCAGCTGAGGCGCCCATTATTTCTGGAACCCAATGGGGTAGTTTTTTTCAAGTCAATATCGTAGAAAAGGATACCGTTAAACCACAAGTTGTTTTTGGGAATCCAATCAAATACATGTTTTCCTCTCAGTTGGATTTGCCACTTCCTTCCCTGTATGCGGTTGATAATATCGGCATTGATACCGTTTATTTGGAATATTCGATCAATAATGGCGCTGTGGTTCGTCAGGGTTCACTTAAATCTACTAAAGAAGAATTTGCCTATAACCAAGGCTTTAAATTTTTACAGGGACAATTAAAAGCAGGAGATATAGTCCGGTATCGTTTGGTGGTCAAGGATAAAGCCAAGTTGGCGAATGTGGTAAATAGTCCAAGTTCTGGTTTTTACGAATTCGTGGTGTTGAATTTACAAACAGCAGTGAAAGAGTATGCAACGACCTTTGATAATACTCCGGCGGCCGACTTCTATTTGAAAGGTTTTAATTTTTCTCAACCAGCAGGTTTTACTTCCATTAGTTTAAATTCGGCACACCCTTATGCCGACGGAAATGAGGATTTTGAAAATGGGTCAGCAGGCTCAGATAAATTCACGAACAACGATGCGGTAATATTGAAGCCCATTATTGTTCGTTCAGATACTTCCAAAATTTATTTCAATGAAATTGCTTTGGTGGAGCCCGGAGACACGGGGGAGAATTTTTTAAATGAGGATGGATCCATTAACCGGAATTTTTTCGATTATGTTATTGTTCAAGGGTCCAAAGATTTGGGTAAAACATGGGTGAATTTGACTGACGGTTGGGATGCCACCAAAGAATCAGTTTGGTTAAGCGCTTGGAATAAGAGCATTGATCGGCAGGGTAATTCAACAACTAAGGCTACATCAGATTTGTATAAAGCCACTGAAATAGACATTCGATCGAGCGGTTATTTCAAAGCAGGTGATCAAGTTCTCTTGCGCTTTAGGTTGCATGCGGATGTAGGTGCATATGGATGGGGCTGGTCGATTGACAATTTGAACATTCAAGGTCCTAAGAAGTCATTGACTAATCTTGTATTGGGAACTGAGGATGACCCCAATAGCCTAAGGTTTGAATTGTTTCCAAATCCAAATGAAGGGACATTTAAGTTGAGTTTTTATGCCAAAAATCCTGGTTCAAATGATCTTTCTGTTCAAATTAGAGATCTATTGGGTCGGGATATTTTGACAGAAAAGTTCAATATGGCAGGCCCATTTTTGGAAAAAACATATGCTTTGACCCATTTGGGTACAGGGATGTATTTTATTGAAGTGGATTGGAATGGCCAGCGTTCAGTGAGGCGAATGTTGATCACTAAGTAAAGAGATTAGATTAAGAATTTTTCAAGCAATTGATTTTACTTATCTTTGTAGCCCATTCTTTAATAAAGGGAAAAAATATACGATTATGTCTTGGTACACCAGAAAAGATAAGGGGATACAAACCCCGACGGAATTTAAGAGAGAAGCTCCCGATGGACTTTGGTATCAGTGCCCATCTTGTAAAAAAGCTTTGCATACTCGCGAACATCGTTTATTTGCCTATACTTGCTCCAATTGCAACTACCACGAAAAGATTGGTTCCCAAGAGTATTTTGAATTGTTATTTGATCAAACCAAATTCACTGAAATTTCCCCAATGATGAGTTCGGGAGATCCTTTGGAATTTGTGGATACCAAAAAATATACTGATCGAGTGAAGGCCACGGAGTTAAAAACGGGTTTAAAAGATGCGGTTCGTTCGGCCTTTGGCGAAATGAATGGAATGCCTTTGACAATTTCTGCCATGGATTTTTCTTACATAGGTGGCTCCATGGGATCGGTGGTCGGTGAGAAAATTGCACGTGCAATTGACTACTCGATCGAACACAAGCAACCTTTTTTGATGATTTCTCGTTCTGGAGGAGCACGCATGATGGAGGCCGGTTTTTCATTGATGCAAATGGCCAAAACTTCTGCTCGTTTGGCTTTGTTGGCTGAAGCAAAAATCCCCTATATTTCTTTATTAACGGATCCTACAACTGGAGGAGTCACTGCTTCTTTCGCTATGTTGGGTGATTTTAACATTGCAGAACCAGGGGCTTTGATTGGTTTTGCAGGGCCAAGGGTTATTAAAGAAACCATTGGTAAAGATTTGCCGAAGGGTTTCCAAAGTGCTGATTTTGTTTTGGACCACGGCTTTTTGGATTTTATCGTTGATCGAAAAGACTTGAAAGATAAATTAACTTCTTTGTTAGGAATGCTGAAGTAGTATTTCAACTTTTCAATAAATAAAAAAGCCATTCAGTTTCCTGAATGGCTTTTTTGATGATGTTTGT
>JBILRJ010000268.1:0-4301 GCA_044372695.1 Spirosomataceae bacterium | reverse complement strand
TGATTTTTTAGGTTTATTTTGTGGAAATATTTCTCAATTTAAATTATAACTAAATTCCAAATTTATGCAGAAAAGATTTATCACACATTCAGTGTTATTAGGGGCGTTTTTTGCGCTTTTGATGGCATTACCCCTGGGGCAGGTGTTTGCTCAGGTAACAACATCTTCATTTACTGGTACAGTAACTGATTCTAAAGGAGAGGCTTTGCCTGGTGCAAGTGTTTTTGCCGTTCATACACCATCAGGAACGAAGTACGGTGTCTCAACCAATGCATCCGGTCGTTATACTTTAATTGGAGTTCGTGTAGGTGGTCCTTTTGTTTTGAAGGTAACATTTGTTGGATACAAAGATCAAGTGAAAGAAGATTTATTCACAAATCTAGGAACCTCCACCAACGTAAGTTTTAAAATGGAGGAAAATGGACAACAATTACAAGAAGTTGTAGTTAAGTCAGGACGTTCTGAAATTTTTAGTTCAAATAGAACTGGTGCTTCTACTTCATTTGCAACAGAAACTATCAATGGTTTACCTACTATTGGACGTACAATTGATGATATTACAAAATACAATGCATATAGTAACGGCCGTTCATTTGCTGGTCAAGATAGTAGATTGAACAATTTTACGATCGATGGATCTGTGTTTAATAATGGATTTGGTCTTGGTAGTTCCTCGCAAGCAGGAGGTAGAACAGGAACCACTGCAGTATCTTTAGATGCAATTGAGCAAATTCAAATCAATATAGCTCCATTTGACGTTCGTCAATCTGGTTTTACTGGGGCAGGAATTAATGCAGTAACACGTTCTGGAACGAATGAATTCAGTGGTTCAGCTTATCATATTTATAGAAATAGCGACTTAGTTGGAAAAAAAGCAAATGGCAGAGATTTACCAACAACTAATGTCAATGAAAAAACTACTGGTTTTAGAGTTGGTGGTCCTTTGATTAAGGACAAATTGTTTTTCTTTGTTAATTATGAAGAATTTAAAAGTTCAACTCCAGCATTAAGTTGGTCAGCTAACCGTCCAGGTGCAACAGGAAATATCTCTAGAGTTTTAGCCTCAGATATTGAAGATTTAGGGAACTTCATGAAAACCAACTTCAATTATGAAATTGGTGCAATTGATAATTTCAATAATGATGTAATAAGTAAAAAGGGTTTAATTCGATTGGATTACAACATAAATAACAATAATAAATTATCTGTTCGTTATTCTCAACACGATTCTGAGTCAGGTGTATTAATTTCTAACTCTAACAGTAGTAATACGGCTGGTCAAGGAAATAGAACCAATTCTGCTTTAGCATTATCACCTCAGAACTCTGGTTATTTGATTCAAGATAATACACGTTCAATTGTTGCTGAATTAAATTCCACGATTAATTCAAAATTTGCTAATAATTTAATTGCAACTTATAACCAGCAAATTGAAGACAGAGCACAAACTGCTTTGTTTCCAACGATTGATATTTTGAAGGATGGTTCTACTTATACTACAATGGGAATGGATCCATTTACACCAAATAATAAGTTGAATTATTCAACTTTGAATATTACGAATAATTTATCTTATTTTAGTAATAGACATACTTTAACATTTGGATTGTCTTATGAGCACTTTGTATCCAACAATGTGTTCTTCCCTGCATCTAATGGAGTTTATGTGTTTAGTTCTATCGCTGATTTCAAGAAAGCTGCTGAGGCATTCAAAGCAAATCCAAGTTTGACAGTTTCCCCTGTTACAATGCCTCGTTTCAATTACAGATATTCTTTATTACCTGATGGAGCGGAGCCTTTGCAACAGTTGAAGATTTCTACGTATTCTGCTTATGTTCAAGATGAATATCAAATCTCTGATAAAATTAAAGTTACAGGTGGTGTTCGTTTTGATGTGTTTTCTTATGATAATTCAACATCTGCAGCTTTTTATAACCCGATTGTAGGTGGCTTGAATTATAAAGATGAAAATGCTAATGATTTAAAGGTAAATACGGGCGCATTCCCTTCTGCTAAAGTATTAGTTTCTCCTCGTATTGGATTTAACTACGATGTAAATGGAGATAAATCTATGCAAATTCGTGGAGGTGCTGGCTTTTTTGTATCTAGAATCCCACAGGTTTTAGTGTCTAATCAGTTAGGAAATAATGGTGTAAATACAGCTGTAATTAACGCCACAAATACTACTGCTTATCCGTTTACAACTAATCCTTCTGTCTTTAAACCTTCTACTACGGATATCAGTAAATTGCCTCCATATGTAGTTAATGCATCTGCTGAAGATTTGAAAAATCCAATGATTTGGAAAACAAATTTAGCCATTGATAAAAAGCTTCCTTGGGGCATAATTGGAACATTGGAAGCTATATATAATAAGAATATCAATGCTTTGAGATACATTGATGCAAATTTAAAGGCTCCAGTTGCCAATTTTGTTGGTGCTGATACACGTACTCGCTATGCAACTGCAGGAAGATTTATTAATTCAGCTACAAATAGCGTCTTTGTTTTGACTAATACAGATAAGGGAGAGTCCTATTCATTTACGGCTAAGTTAGAAAAGCCTGCTGACAATGGATTGGGAGGAATGTTGGGTTATACTTATGCTGTGGCAAAAGATATCCAATCAGTAGGTTCTACAGTTCAAGCAAACATTGCAACTTCATTAGGACAGAATTATTTAAACACGGCATTCTCTGATAATGATTTACGTCATCGTTTTGTAGGATTTGTTAACTATAAACTTAACTATGGTGGTAAATTAGGTGGATCAACCATGTTTACTTTAGGAATGGTGTCTTCAAGCGGTTTCCGTCAGTCTTACACTTTCGGTTCTGACTTTAACGGAGATGGTCAAACGAATGACTTGATTTTTGTACCAAATAAAGGATCTGATTTAACATTTGTTCCATTAACGGTTGGATCACGTGTTTATACTCCAGCAGAGCAAGCTGCTGCATTAGATGTATTTATTGAAGGAAATGATTATTTAAAAACTAGAAGAGGACAATATGCTGAAAGAAATGGCGCTGCTTCTCCTTGGTTAACTCGCTTTGACTTCACTGTAGAACAAGATTTCTATGTAAAAACAGGGAAAAATAAGAAAAATATCATTCGTTTAAGAGCAGATATTTTGAATGTTGGAAATTTAATAGACAATGCTTGGGGTATTGGTTGGTCTCCAACAAATTCAAATCCTTTGGCTTACACAGTTGCTTCAAATGGAACAGTTACCTACAGAATGGGTACTCAAACCATTCAGAATGCATCTGGAGCTAATGAAACTATTTTATTGAGAGATTCATTTGTTAAGTCTTTGAATGTAAATAATGTTTGGCAAGCACAATTTGGTATCCGTTATATCTTTAACTAAGATGTAATCAACTGAATGCACATAAAAAAGGCTGATCGAAAGATCAGCCTTTTTTGTTAGTTATTAATGCGAATTATGGGTTGAAATATCCAATTTACACTTATCAATTCCAGGGATATCATCCGCGGTTATGTAAATTCAACCGCTATTACCTCTTACTCAAGTCAACCGCAAGGGTCGACTCTACTCTTACCTCAAACCTTTTACGACCTCCGGCTTCGACTCCGCTCAGCCATCGGTCTTTTACCTATTACCTCTCACGCCCTCCGACTTCGACTCCGCTCAGCCATCGGTCTTTTACCTATTACCTCTTACGACCTCCAGCTTCGACTCCGCTCAGCCATCGGTCTTTTACCTATTACCTCTTACGCCCTCCGACTTCGACTCCGCTCAGCCATCGGTCTTTTTCCTATTACCTCTTACCTCAAAAAGCCTTGTGCTCCGCCATTCTGTGTAAATCTTCTGGACTAAGCGATTTGAAATATTCATAGGTGATTTTCAGTCCGTCTGCTCTAGCAACCTTGGGTTCCCAGCCCAATAAGGCTCTTGCCTTGGTGATATCAGGTTTGCGTTGTTTGGGGTCGTCTGTAGGCAAAGGAAGAGATACCAACTTTTGTGTGGTTCCTGTTAATTTAATGATTTCTTCTCCAAATTCTTTGATGGTAATTTCATCTGGATTACCGATGTTCACGGGTTGATCATAATCACTCAATAACAAGCGATAAATTCCTTCTACCAAATCATCTACGTAACAGAAAGCCCTTGTTTGAGAACCATCTCCAAACATGGTTAAATCTTCCCCTCTCAAGGCTTGTCCGATGAAAGCAGGTAATACTCTGCCATCATTGAGTCGCATTCTAGGTCCGTAGGTATTGAAAATACGCACAATTCTTGTTTCTAAGCCATGAAAAGTATGGTAGGCCATGGT
>JBILRJ010000042.1:0-15979 GCA_044372695.1 Spirosomataceae bacterium | reverse complement strand
AAGCGATTCCGTCATTAAAAACTCTGAAAATTAATTTCAATAAAATGGCATTTTCCTTCAATTGAAAACTCAATTCTTTGTACTGATTTTGAATTTCTTTGACTTCCCCCCAAACAGGTTTCCAAGAACTGGAATGCTGCGTAGAATCAATTTGTAGGATCTGAAATTTTCTTAATTCAGCCTGTGGTTTTTTAAGGCTAATGCCAACACCTGAAAGGGCAATTACCTCCTTGTTGTTTAAGGTAACTTGGTATTTGATGCTTCGGTCAGGGGCTTGAATGACTTGCAGGGCAATTTGTCCGTTGGGGCTAGCGATTTTATAAAAACTTTGAGCAAAAATCGGCGTGCTCATCAATAAGAATACGAGTATTTTATTCATGGAATAAAATTAATCAAATTTATTGGTTTTGATTCTTTCAGAACGATATGTTCCTTTCTTTAACCCATCCATTCAGATTGAATGACATACTCTTTTGGTTGGCAAAACCCAGAAACAAAAATTTCTTCGGCAATGGTCCAGGCGTGCCCTTCGATTTTACCCAATTCATTTTTTTTGAAACCAATAAATACGGTGTAAGGAATCTGATTTTTTTTCAACAAATAGGAGGCAATCCATGCTTGGTGGCGACATTTAAATTCCCAAGGGATGTATTTTTCAAGGGTTTTCATGAGAAAACGAATATCCAAAATTGTTTGACGTTCCATGTTTTGTGCGCCCTGTTTGGATTTTTCTTTTTCGCCAAATTTTACTTTTTTGTTGAAAAACAAAAATAAAAAATAGGAATAGAAAGCAAGTACCATTCCGAAAATCAATAGTCTTTTTCTTGCCGGAGATAATGAAAAAAGGAGACCTAATTTTCTGAACATCATTGCTTAGTCAATAAAGCCTTTTTCTTTTAACACCTGAATGGCATTGTGAACAGATTGTTGGCAAGTGGATTCATCAATGTCGAATTCTTCTATTAAATTTTCAACAATTTCGGTTTGGGATAAATGGTTTTGTAGGCCTAAAACTATTTTAGTTAAGGTTTCGTTGGTGCTGAAATATTCATTGGAATCTACGTTGAATAAAACTCCTTCATCTCCTAGTTGAGTGAATAATACTTTTTCGGCGTTTATCGTGTGCATAATTGTTGACTGTTATTGCCAATAACCGAAATGCTTCATCATTTCTTCATTGACGGTGTTTATGTGTGTTATTTGTTGTTCTGATAGGAGCGATTTTCCATAATTCATTTCGCCCTTGTTAAAGAAAAATTTCGTTTTTGTACTTTTCTCTCGAAAACCTTTCTCTTCTTCTTGCTTCCGTAGGTTTTCAAATTTGGTCATTTCCAATGCCCGTAGAATTTGCTCATCGGAATAATCCAATTCCATGAATTCGATGGCTTTTTTGAAGGTATCAAAGGGCGACATTTTCATGTCCTCATAACGCATGAAATGAACTGGGAAGGAGGGTCTTTCTAGCCAACTTTTGACGTGCTCATTCCAAGTCCCAAGATGCTGATAGAATTGATTGGCAGCAAAGTTTTTCTTCTTTTTGACATTGATGAAAGCGGAATCAGGATCATTGAAAAACGCAACGGTGCTTTCAATGTCTTTTCCATTGTGGTTGGCCAGAGAGGGCACTACATCGTAGGGATGACGGACAAAATAAACTGCTTTGAATGTCACCTCCTCAGGAATTAGTGTTGTATTTTGGGCATCATTGATGTAAGTGAAAGCATCGTGAATTTTAACAAATTTCTTTTTTTTAGAATGGGAGGCAGTGTAATTCCATGCAATTCTTTGAAATTGCTCAATTTCATTGGGTAATAAAAAATCAGCTTCTATGTCTAGCACATTTTCTAATTGTTCTTTGCCAGAAAAAATGCCATCTGTTTTTAATTCATTGATATTAAACGCTTCATACTCCGATTTCAAGGCAGTCAAAAAAGACCGAAACCACGTATTGCCTGATTTCGGATAGGAGGCCAACCAAATGATTTTATTTGCTGATTCCATTGATTTGATGAATAACTTGTTGTTCAATGGCATCTGAAAATGCTTGAAAGGTATCTCCTGATTTTGGACGATGCGCTAAATAGGCTGGGACGGCTTGGCTGATACTTGAAATCAATTGAAATTGTGGGATTTGTTTTTTCATTCCGACAATCCATTGTTTACGGTAAACATTGTTTCCTAAATGGAGAAAGACATCTTTTGTTTTTAATTTGTCAACACTTAAAGCGTCTGTGTGACAGTTTAAAAAGACCAAAGCCGCCACTTCCAATTTTTGATGGGAAAATTTATCTCCCAAGGTGATGCCAAATTTGCTCATTCCGGGCCTCAACTCATAACCATCTGCTATTTCGTATTGCTCGCTGGCCCTGATGGAAGTTTCCCACAAACGCATGATGGGATAGGAAGGAGTGGCGTAACATTTGCCATCTTTTACCTCCAAAAGTACAGTATCATCTGAAAAAACGGGATAGCCTTTTTTTTCTAAAAATACCGCAGTGGTTGATTTCCCAGTTCTGGAAGGTGCAGGGAAAAGAATGATTTGGGTTTCATTGATTTTAACCCCAGAGGCATGAAAGGGAATTAAATTTCTTTGAAATAAAACCGCTGCCAAAGCATTGGAATAAAAGAATAACAGGACTTCCGTTAAATTTTCTGATAGTGCTTCAATAATGATTTCTTTGCCCTCTGAAATGTAATATTTCGCGATTTCAGGAATGTGATACAGAAACTCGCGTTCATTGAATATGCTGAAAGGCTTTGTTTCAGTGGGTGAATTTTTAAGTTGATCAGGTACTTTTCCGAAACTAAGTTGTATTGGATTAACTAATCCTTCTGTGGAGAGTATTGCTTCGATCTCAGGCAATTCAATGGAAGATGCAATCCATTGACCAAAAAATAGGTAATTGTTCAAAATGGTTATGATTGATATTTAGGATGATGGAATTTTTAATTAAGAGCCAAGGGTTCCATCTATTTCATTTAAAAATCCAAAAGGATTTAAGGTTTCAATGGAAATTTCCTCTATTTGAGGTTCTAGCCATGTTTTTTTGGAATTTTCCACTTGAGTTTCCATGATGATTTAATTAAGAACTATTGATTTAACGGCAATTTAATGAATAGTTTTTTATTACTAATATGCTTTCGGAAGTTATGAAAAGAAAAGCCTTTTTTCTTTTTGAAGGATAATCTTTGTGCTGTAGTGTTAAAATTTTTGGGATTTTAACAACAAGATCACGAAGGTTTGGTACTTATTATCCTGTCTATTATGAATAATTTATTTTAAGTTGAAATTCCTCCACCTTCTGCTTCAGGTGATGTTACGACTGATCCACTTGATATTATTAGAAAATGAATCGCTGGTTCCTGCCAAGTTTTTTTCACGGGCTCTTTTTGGATATCAATAAAAAGTCTTTTTAAAGAGTAATTCATTTTCTCTTTATTTTTTTGTTATGTTAAATCAAAAATTATTCTTTAAGAAGGATTAGGGCCAGCAGTGCTACTTTCGGTGGCTTGCGGTGGGTTACCATTTTCAATAACTATTGAAAATATATTTGGCTCCTGCCAAGTTTTTTTGATGTTTTCGGATTGAATTTCCATGATGATTTAATTAAGAACTAATGATTTAAAGGCAATTTAAATAATTATTTTTTGTTCAGGAAATATTTTGAAAATTTAGAAAGAGAAAAATTATACTCCTTTGGGAAGGATAATCTTTGTGGTTAAAATTTTTGTTGATTTTAACACAAAGTTCACTAAGGGACACAAATTTTTGGCGCATGCCAGGTTTTTTAACTTTTCATTTTTTTCAACTCCCAGGAGAACCTGGTGTATTTTCACTAGATTGAGTATCCTTGCCATTCGTAATAGTTAAGATTGTTAACTCTGGATCTGCCCAAGTTTTTTTGTTGTTTTCGGATTGATTTTCCATGATGATTTAATTTAGAACTTTTGATTTAGAGGCAAAATAAACAATTATTTTCTAAACATTATAATGGGGGCACTAATTCAAAATATTTTTTTCTTTTTAAAAAGACTTTTTGTCTTTATGTTAAATAAATAATATGATTTCAACACCAAGATCACGAAGGGATGCTTTCAACTAATTTATCATTCCAATATCCCATTTGAAGCTTCAGGTATAGGTTGACTGTTGCTCCTCAGGAAATAATCCATTGTCCGAAAAATAGGTAATTATTCAAATGTATAATGATTGTTATTTAGAACTGTAAGATTGTTAATCAGGAGCCAGGTGATCCTTCTATTTCATTTAAAAATCCAAATGGATTTAAGGTTTCAATCGGAATGACCTTTATTTGAGGTTCTATCCACGTTTTTTTGGGATTTTCCACTTGAATGTGCATAATGATTTAATTTAGAATTATTTATTTAACAGCAATGTAACTGATTAATCATTTATTCCTACCATGGTTTATAGAGTTCTGAATAGAAAGAACGAATTTCTTTTTGAAAGACAATTTTTGTGCCTTTGTGTTAAATAAATAAGATGATTTTTACACGAAGTTCACGAAGGGATACTATTAACTAATTTATGATTCCAATATACCATTTGAAGCTTCTAGGTTTATTGTAGTGCCTCCAGAAATAACTAAAGAACTCATTTTGGGCTCTTGCCAAGATTTTTTCTTGTTGTCTGATTGGTCTTCCATGATTTAATTTCTACACACATTAATTCTCCCCAAGATAAATAAAAATCATTGCATATAGATGCAAATCCGGAATGAGGCAGTTTGAAAGAATATGAAATTTAATTTTTAGCTTACTTGAATATTTTATGAACCAAGAGGTATTCCATTTAAAAAAGTTTCACCTGTTCCTGGTGGTATCCCACCTGAAATATCTATTATAACTATTTCAGGTTCTTGCCACGTTTTTTTCGAATTTTCTACCTGATTTTGCATGATATACTAATTTAGAATAATTTATTTAAGGGTAATTTGACTACTTATTATTTGTACAGTTTTGGTATTTGTGAATAGAAATACTTTTTCATTCTAAAAAAATGTGTTAAGATGCGAAAGGCGCTCCTCCAGACGCTTCAAAATGTGTAGTAGTTAGGCCACCCAGAAGAGAAATGTTTACCATTTCAGGTTCTTGCCAAGTTTTTTTTGGATTTTCCACTTGATTTTGCATGATTATTTAATTAAGAACAATTGATTTAATGGTAATATAACTGATTATTCATTGTATTCCTACCATGGTTTAGGGCGTTCTGAATAGAAAGAACGTTTTTCTTTTTGAAAGATAATCTTTGTGTCGTTGTGTTAAAAAAATAAAATGATTTTAACACGAAGTTCACCAAGGAATTCTTTCGAATAATTTATGATTCCAATATACCATTTGATGCTTCAGGTATGTTAGCTGTAGCTCCTCCAGAAATATCTAAAGAACTCATTTTGGGCTTTTGCCAAGATTTTTTTGTATTTTCTTTTAGACTTTGCATGATATAATAATTTTGAACTTTTATGGAAGTATCAAAATACAAGATTTTTTTTAATAAATCTGATAGGAATTCATTATTATCCAATTCTATAATAAGTTCTTGGCCGTTTTACTTATGAAGGAATAAAATTAAATTCATTTTCGACATAATAATCAGCCGGGCCACCCAATAATTTTAAATCTTTGATTTCCGGCTCTTGCCAAATTTTTTTGTTGTTTTTAGGATGATTTCCCATGATATTTAATTTAAAACACATTATCCTACAGTTGGATAAATAAATAACTTTTAGCTCATATTTAAAATCAATTTAGACTTGAGTGGCATTCCTAATTCAATTGCGATTTAAGTGAAAATTTTTGGGATTAATAGCTAGGTAATCTATGCTATTAAATCATCTTCTATTAAGCCAAATAGAAGATGATTTAATCGAGATCTTGACTTATAATGAATGTTTATGATGCGTAAGCATCATAAGTGTTATTAATTAAATTTTCTCCTGCGCTTGGATTCTCACCTCAGTTAATATGGATTACTTTTAAATCGGGCTCTTTCCAAGCTTTTTTGGGTGTCAGTTGTTGCTTTTGCATATTTATTTAATTTAGAACGATGAGTTTGATGCAATATATTGAATTAATCCTCAATTCTAAGATGTTTGATGAGAAATGAAATTCAACTTTCGGCTTAGGTTATTTTTTCATGAATTATAGTTGTAGAAAACGGAATTCTCTAAACCACCTCTAGTTTCCCCTCCATTTACCTGAAATTGTTTTAGATGTGGCTCCTGCCAAGTCTTTTTGTTGTTTTTTGATTGAATTTGCACGATGATTTAATTTAGAATAATTTATTTAAGGGTAATTTGACTACTTATTATTTGTACAGTTTTGGTATTTGTGAATAGAAATACTTTTTCATTCTAAAAAAATGTGTTAAGATGCGAAAGGCGCTCCTCCAGACGCTTCAAAATGTGTAGTAGTTAGGCCACCCAGAAGAGAAATGTTTACCATTTCAGGTTCTTGCCAAGTTTTTTTAGGATTTGCCACTAGATTTTGCATGATTATTTAATTAAGAACAATTGATTTAATGGTAATGTAACTAATTATTCATTGTATTCCTACCATGGTTTATAGAGTTCTGAATAGAAGGAATGTTTTTCTTTTTGAAAGATAATTTTTGTGCCGTTGTGTTAATATTTAAAACAATTTTAACACTTAGGTCACCAAGAGTGAGTATAAATTTCGCTTTCCTAATGTTCTTTCAATTTAGATTAATTATCCATTTTCATGCTGAAAACCAAAAAAGGAATTAATTTAGCCAACTAATACGTGTCCTAAATAAATTATGAATCATTTTTTTGCCTTGCTTTCTGAAGCGAGTAATTCTTCCGTATCATTCGATTCTGTTCAAGGGTATTTTGAAAAGCTGTCACAAAAAGAAATTTTTAGTATTGAACAAGAATATTTTTCAGGAATAGTTTTTGATCATACTTCTAAAAATGCTCCTACAAAAGCTTTCTTTCAAAGAAATGATTTGACTTTAATTGGTTCTGTGCGATTAGATATTTTTGAAGAATTAAGTGCCCAATTTCCTGAAGAACAATTTCAAAGTCACGAACAATTGGTTTTAGCTTTGTTTGAAAAGTCGCAAGAAAAAGTGTTTGTTCAATTGATTGGCGATTTTAGTTTCATCATTTGGGATTCAAAAAATCAACAAATTTTTTGCATCAAAGACCAAATCGGTGTTCGGCCTTTGTTTTATTGTCAGTCGAAGGAGGGCATTATTTTATCATCCACCATTGCGGCTATTCGTGCGTATTTAGGTTTGGATCATTTGAATATCAATGAAAAATATTTAGCAAAAGAGCTTAAGAATTACCCAGTTGAGGTAGGGGAAACTTTTTTCAATGAAATTCACCGATTGAAGCCTGCCCATTATTTTTCAGCTAGCACTAAAGATTTGAGCTTCACTGAAAAGCGATATTGGCATTTTACCGAAATGGACACCCGTTCTTTCAAAACGCCTCAAGCGGTATATGATGAATTGCGTCGCTTGTTTTATCAAGCGGTTGAAAGTCGATTGAAAGGAGTCACAATAGCCGCCACTCAATTAAGTGGTGGAATGGATTCTTCCGCGATTACGGTAATCGCTTCTAGATTAATGCCCAAAGAAAATTTGCATACTTTTTCATTTGTATTGAATGAAAAAACTCGGACCTTTTCGGAAAGAGGTGTGGATGAACAAGCCACTCAAAACAGCATTTTGGAATATGCTCAATTGCATCAAGAAAATCACCATTTGTCGGATGGCTTTTATTACAAAGACACCTTTGAATGTTATGATAAATCGGACCAAATCATGGGCGGTGTTGCTAATTCAGATGCTGTTTGGCAGGACTCCATGTTTAAGCAAGCGGCCGAACAGGGTGTTGAATTAATGTTTAGTGGTTTTCCTGGCGACGAAGGTATTTCAAATCCAGGAGGCCGGTACTTTTTTGAATATTTCCATCAAATGGATTTTGCATGGATGTTTAAACAATTAACCACTCAGCCATATGTTTTTGCCAAACAAGTTTACCGTTATTTATCTGCTCGTTTTTCTAAAGTGACTCTAAAAGGCTATGATGAGATACAAAAAAATAGAAATCTATTGAGCCCTGATTCTCCATTTTACACGGAATTGAAGGACAGCTCTTTTTCATTCAATTCGTCATTTCGACAAGAATTGATTGACAAGACTTTCAGAGCTCATTCTTGTTTAAGAACTGAGTCGGAAGGTTTATACGCTAGTCAATACGGCATAGTTACGGCTTACCCAATGGCCGATTTACGATTCGTTCAATTTGCCTTGAGTTTGCCAATGGAATACTTTAATCCCAAAGAATTTTCCCGGCCTTTGTTTCGAAAAATATGTGAGGGTATTTTGCCGGATGATGTTCGTTTGCAGAAAAAACGAAACGGCGCAATGACCTTAGCTTTTGCCGAGTTTTGGAAGAAGGAGCAATTGAAAGATTGTGCTAATTGGTCTATCCGAAATAGCCTTGGATTATTTGACATGAATAAGGTTTTTCCAGCAGATGCTTTCGATTTACTCAACCGAAAAGTAGAAAGATATAAAATAGATTATTTGGTCGAAAAAAATCGCGTCCATCATGGAAAATAAATGTATTTGGTTGCTGGGTTTGTCTGGAGCAGGTAAAACCACGCTTTCGGAAGTTTTGGCGGATCAGTTGAAAGTGAGGGGGCAACAAGTTGTTTTATTGGATGGAGATGTCTTAAGGACTGGCTTGAATAATAATCTAGGTTTTTCTGAATTGGATAGAGCAGAGAATGTTCGTCGTACTGCGGAAGTCGCCAAATTATTTTTGAATCAAGGCTATTGGGTAATTGTCGCACTGATCACCCCCATGGAATCGATGAGAAAGACCAACCGGATAATCTTGGGAAATGCTTATTTTGAGGTATTTGTGGATACACCTTTGTCTATTTGCCAAGACAGAGACCCGAAAGGTTTATATGCTAAGGTAAAAAATGAGGGGCTGAAGAATTTTACGGGAATTGATTCGCCCTTTGAATTCCCTATTCTGGCAGATTTAGTGGTGAAAACAGAGAATTTATCGGTGTCTGAGGCAGTGAACCGTATTTTACAACAATTGATTGAAGCGTGAGGTACATCAAGGAATATTTTAGGGCATATGGTATGATTTGGGAAGCAAATCCCTTGGGATTTATTGTCCAATTATTTCTGCAAGGATTCTTGGCAGCAGTACCAGTGCTGATTTTATATTGCACAAAACAATTATTGGATCAAATTTTAGAGGCTAAAAAATTAGACGGAACAAGCTTGAATTATTTATGGATATTGGGCGGAATTTATTTGCTCAACATCATTATCCAGCAAATTCAGTCCTTCATTAGTTTTAGCAATCAGCACCAAGTTAGCGCCTATTTTAGCGAGAAAATCTTACGTAAAAGCACGCGTATTCCTTTTGAATTTAACGAAAATTCAGATTATCAAAATAGTCTTCATTTGGCTCAGCAGCAGTCTTTGTATAAGATTCCGCAAGTTTATCAGGTGCTGCAATCGGTTTTGGTCAGTAGTTTTTCGCTATTGGCATTGATTTCCTATTTTTTCAAATTGTTGAGCGACTATGCTTGGTGGATTATCTTGCTCGCAATTCCGCTTTCAACAATCAAATGGATTTCAGGGAATGCGCTCGCGCATTTGGATAAAAAATTAGTCAAGCAGGAGAGAGAAGCCAATTACCTTCATCAGATTTTGGTCGGGGTTAATTATGCCAAAGAGGTAAAGACCTTGAATGTGGGTGCCAAGTTAATTGCTCGGTTTACTACTTTTAAGGAATTTATCTTTCAGAAGAAACGTTCTTTGCAATTGAAAATTAGTTTTTTTTCAGGCTTGGCTGAGGTGCTGGAAGTCGTGGTTATTCTCTACGTGATGTATCAGCTCATCGATTTAGCCATTGCCAAGGTCATTGGCATAAGTGTGTTGGTGATTTATTTACAAGGCTTGCAAAGGGTACAAAGTACCTTGAAATCGTTTCTTCAAAGTTGGGTACAATTATTGCAGCAACGCATGTTCTTAAAGGACTTGTTTGATTATTTAGATTTACAGGAGGAGAAAAGAGATATTAAACATTTCGACAAACGTCTAACTAATTTCTTAGAAATAAAGGATTTGTCCTTTCAATATCCGGAGTCAGAAAAGTGGGTGTTGAAAAATATTCAATTTGAAATACAAAAAGGCGAGATTATTGCCATTGTGGGAGCGAATGGTTCTGGTAAAAGTACTTTGGTGAAATTATTGGCCGGACTTTATGTCCCAAGCAGCGGAGAATTGCGTTGGAAAAACAAGTTGATTCATCAAATTGATTCAGCGGTTTTTGCAAATGAATCTACGATTGTATTTCAGGATTTCGAGAAATATTATGTGAGCATACAAGAGTTTTTGGAGTTAGGTTGGGAAGGAGAAAATTCAGGAGAAGTCCGCATAAAAAACGCTTTAAAAATGGCTGATGCCATGGATTTTGTCGATGCTTTTCCTCGAAAATATCATTCTACTTTGGGTCGAATTTTTGGCTCTGGAGAGCAATTGAGTGGTGGACAATGGCAAAAATTGGTCATAGCGCGGGCATTTTTCAGGAATACACCTTTATGGATCTTTGATGAACCCACTAGCTCGATTGATGCAATAGCTGAGGCTAAAATATTTGAGCATATTAAAGCAGAGTCGAGCGATAAAGTGAGTATCATCATAACCCACCGATTATATAATTTAAAATTTGCTGATCGGATTTTGGTCATGGATCAAGGTAAAATCGTAGAGCAAGGTACATTTGAAGAATTGAAGTCCAATTCGGTTTTGTTTAATCAATTGTATGAACAACAAAAAGTTTAAATGAAGCCTATACCATTGTCTTCCGAGTTGCGTTTATTGGTGCAAATGATTCAACAAGAATTGCTTCAGGTAGATTCAACTTTCGATTTGGAGGGAATCAACTGGGATAAATTTAGAAAGTCCTGTGCTTACCATGGAATGCGCCATATGGCTTTTTCGGCCAATCAAAAACAAGATGTATTGCCAGAAAATTTAAACAATCAGTATAAAAAATTTGCCCAGCAGAGAGCTAAGAGCAATTTAGATAATGTAATAGAAATCAAACGCTTATATGCATTGTTTGAAAAAGAAGACCTTCATCCTGTGTTGTTGAAAGGCGCCTTGTACACGCAATTGCTGTATCAGAATAAACTATTACGCGAAAGTACAGACATCGATTTTATGTTCAAAAAATCGGATTCATTGAAAGGAATGTTGATTTTGTTAGGCGAGAATTATACTTGTAGGGATTTCGGCGTGTTGGGGAATTCAGTTGATTTGCAACATGATTTAAACCAATTGATTTTTGTGAGTAATATCCAAGAATTACATTTTGATAAAAAGCCCTTTAACTTCGATTTTCATTGGGATTTATACAATCAATTTTTTTATTATCAATTTGATACCAACTTATTATTTGAGGATAAAAGAGAAATTGATTTTTATGGTCAAAAGGTATTCATCACGAATCCCATGGCACTTTTTTGGTCCTTGGTTTTTCATCATGGTGGCAAGGAGTTTTGGTTAAAGTTTAAAGACTTAGTGGACTTATTGGCTTATATGGAAACCTATAAAAATCAAGTCGATTGGGAATTGATCATCCTTCAAGCCAAGGAATTTAAGGTTTGGACAGTTGTCAAGAATGGATTTTGGTATTTACAGGAAATATTTGAGGTTGAATTGCCTTCCGTTTTGGCACGAGAACTGAAAGGGTATATTCCGAAAAAAATGAATTTAGTCATTGATTTTTGGGAGAAGTCGACTTATTGGAATAAAATGTCTGCTCGCTGGGATTACGAGAAAATCTTGCATCATTCGCAAGATGAAGGTTATACCTTATCATCTTATATCCAAAAATTATACAAGACGTATAATGCGCCAAATCCCTTTGAACGAAAACGAATATTTAACTTTCCTCCCGGCTGGGGTATTTTGAATTTTATAGATAAGCTGATCAGTTATGTTGTTTATCACATAGGTGCTAAAAAGAATTAGACTAGCTTGTCTTTTCTTCAATCAATTTTTCAATTGCCAATAATTCATCTCTGAATCGAGCAGCCAATGGGAAATCGAGTTCCTTGGCGGATTTCTCCATTTCTTTTTTGATTGTTTCTTTTTGTTTGTTGAGTTCGGCTTTCGACATGTATGCTAACAATGGATCCGCAGCAGCGATTTGTTCACCTGGTTTCAATAAATAGTTTTTCGTAGGCTTGGCCATTCGATCCGCGATGGACGTTTGTTCCATGATTTCATCGTGACTCCGCATGATGGTTTTTGGAGTGATTCCATGCTCCTCATTATAGGCCATTTGTTTAGCTCTTCTACGGTTGGTTTCGGAAATGGCTAAATCCATGGAGCCCGTCATTTTATCGGCATACATCAATACCTTTCCATTTTCATTCCTTGCGGCACGGCCAATGGTTTGAATCAAGGATCGAATATCTCGTAAAAATCCTTCCTTATCGGCGTCCATGATGGCCACCAAAGAAACCTCTGGTAAATCCAATCCTTCTCTTAACAAATTAACTCCGACTAACACATCAATAATCCCTAAACGTAATTCACGTAAGATTTCTACCCGTTCAAATGTTTTAATTTCCGAATGTATGTAGCGGCATTTAATGCCAACTCTGTCCAAATACTTAGATAACTCTTCGGCCATTCTTTTGGTCAGGGTGGTAATTAAAACACGTTCATTTTTCTTGATTCGATCATTCACCTCATCCAATAAATCATCAATTTGGTTTTTCGTTGGACGAACTTCAATCAAAGGGTCTAAAAGTCCAGTAGGTCGAATGACTTGTTCAACCACTACACCTTCAGATTTTTTTAGTTCATATTCGGATGGAGTTGCGGAAACATAAATGGTTTGACCAATTAAATCTTCGAACTCTTGAAATTTCAGGGGTCGATTGTCCATGGCAGAGGGCAATCGGAATCCGTATTCTATCAAAGATTCTTTTCTAGAACGGTCGCCACCGTACATGGCTTTGATTTGTGGCATGGTGGCATGGCTTTCATCCACTACCATGAGAAAGTCCTCTGGGAAAAAGTCCAACAAACAGAAAGGTCTTTGGCCGGGTTTTCGGGCATCAAAATACCTGGAATAATTTTCAATGCCTGAGCAATAGCCTAGTTCCCGCATCATTTCCAGGTCGAATTCAGTTCTTTGTTTGATTCGCTCAGCTTCTGTCAAACGGCCTTCTTTTCCGAAATAGGAAATTTGATTGACCAAATCTGCTTGAATATCTGAGATGGCTCTTTGCATGGTTTCTCTTCCCGTTACAAATAAATTGGCTGGGAAAATAGCCACCATATTTTCGGTGGAAATTTTCTTGCCGGTCCATGGATCTATGCGATGAATTTCTTCAATTTCATCACCAAAGAAGATGATGCGATATCCGAAATCTGCATACGCCAAAAATATGTCTACTGTATCGCCTTTAACACGAAAAGTCCCCCTTAAAAATTCACCTTCGGTTCTTGCGTAAAGTATTTCTACCAAACGGAAAAGAAATTGATTTCGAGAAATTATTTCGCCTACGCCAATACGCAATATGGAATTTCGGTATTCGTCGGGATTCCCCATTCCATAAATGCAGGAGACGGAGGCAATGACAATGATGTCTCGCCGACCCGACATCAAGGAAGAAGTAGTGGCTAAACGAAGTTTCTCAATTTCTTGATTGATGGATAAATCCTTTTCTATGTAGGTACCTGTGGTGGCGATAAATGCTTCAGGTTGGTAATAATCGTAATAAGAGATGAAATATTCAACCGCATTTTCAGGAAAAAAATGCTTGAATTCGCTGTATAATTGGGCTGCAAGTGTCTTATTGTGACTTAAAATCAATGTTGGCCGATTGACCTCTTTGATCACATTGGCAATGGTAAAAGTTTTACCTGAGCCTGTTACTCCCAGAAGTGTTTGTGATTTTTCCTCTTTATTTAATCCTGCTACCAATTGTTTAATCGCCTCTGGCTGATCTCCAGTTGGTACATAAGAAGAAACTAATTGGAAGTCCATGTAAGTAATTTAGATTGCAAAATTAAGTAATTAATTATGAATTATGGATTATGAATTATGAAGTATGGATTATGGTTTATGAATTATCAAGTATGGATTATGATAGAAAATTGTGAATGATAATTTCATGCCCGTGATCTGTTATCTTGTAATTCATAATTCATAATCCATAATTCATAATTATTTAATTCCTAATTTTATCATTCAATAACAACACCTTATGAAATACCCCCAATCAGCGGAAGCATTTGATCGATTATTAGTCATCATGGACGATTTACGTGAAAAATGTCCTTGGGATAAAAAGCAGACCATGGACACATTGCGCCATTTGACAATCGAGGAGACATATGAATTATCTGATGCAATTTTAGAAGGCGATTTGAATGAAATCAAAAAGGAAATAGGGGATGTGTTTTTGCACTTGGTATTTTACAGTAAAATCGGGTCTGAACAATCGGCTTTTGATGTGACAGACGTATTGAATGGAATTTGTGAAAAACTCATCTCTCGTCATCCGCATATTTATGGTGACGTAGTTGCGGAAACGGAGGAAGAAGTAAAGTCGAATTGGGAAGCGCTGAAATTAAAAGAGGGCAATAAGTCGGTTTTATCAGGCGTTCCAAGTTCTTTGCCTGCTTTGGTTAAATCGATGAGAATACAAGAAAAAGCCCGTGGAGCAGGTTTCGACTGGGAAGAAAAGGAGCAAGTTTGGGCGAAAGTAGAGGAGGAGTTGGGTGAATTTAAGGCTGAATTTGTGGGTAAGGTCTTGGATGAAAAACAGAAAAATAAAGCCGAGGGAGAATTAGGCGATTTGATTTTTAGTTTAGTTAATTTCGCGCGATTCATTGACATTAATCCAGAAACGGCTTTGGAACGAACCAATCGAAAATTCATACAACGTTTCCAGCATTTGGAAAAACGAGCCAATGAAAATGGACAAGCTTTGTCTGATATGACTTTGGCTGAAATGGATGTATATTGGGAAGAAGCGAAGGTAATAGGTAATAGGGATTAGGTAATAGGTAAGAGGTAATAGGTAAGAGGTAATAGGTAATAGGTAATTTTCTCTCCTTTTCTCTCTTCTCTTTTCCCGTTTTCTCGATTCCAAGAAGATTAAATTAATATGAAAATAAGCAGTTTATATTCTTATTTAAAATGGTTGGTGCCTGTTCTGATTATTTTGACGGTCGCCACTTTTTATCATCGTTTTCCAACGGGGGATGATGCTTGGTTTGCGGAGCAATCTTATTGGTTGGCAAATAACGGCATTGTTCGCTCAAATTTTTTCAAAGGAATGTTATCTTGGGATCAGCATCTATTAGTATCTCATAAATTTTTTATTCTCATTGGTGCATTGGTTTATCGAATTTTTGGTATTTCATTGGTTGCCTTTCAGTCGATTAGCTTTATCGCAGAACTGATCTTAATTGGCTTGATTTACCAGTATATTCGTCAACGTCAATTGGGGAATAAGGCGCTACTCATGTTGTTGTTTCTGATATTTGGGAATATTTCTTTGGTCACCATGAGTTTTGAAAATAGACCAGAAATTATCCTGGCTGTTTTGGGGTTTGCTTCCTTTTTATGTTTAGATAAATCAGATAAATATCGGGCCGCTTTAGCAGGTATTTTAGCAGGATTGGCCCTTTTGACGCATTTGAATGGAATAGTCTTTGTTGTAGCAGGCTTTTTTTTACTGCTTAAAACGAAACGCTGGAATGATTTAATTTTTTATTCGATCACAAGTTTTTTGGTATCCATTCTGTATTTTTTGGATGTTTTTTTGAGCGATCAATTTCAATTATGGTATTATCAATTCACGCATGATCCTGCGCTTGTTAGTTCTTTGGGCATCAAACATAAATTATTGGTGATGTTAA
>JBILRJ010000267.1:0-4321 GCA_044372695.1 Spirosomataceae bacterium | reverse complement strand
CCACTCACGGCTGACTCCTGGGAAGCATTTTTCAAGAATAGAGCCATTTATTTAGAAAACACCTATTCGATTCCCAGCGATGAATATCAAAAAAAATCGGTATCGGAATTCCAAAAAATGCTTGAAATCGCTAATCACTCGGAAGTATATCTTTGGTTTGATTACGACCTATTTTGTTTCATAAATTTTCTTCTGGTTTTACAGATGATAAGCCAAAATAAAACATTGAAATTGTTTCTAATTCGCCCCTTGCGAAAAAGATCTTTTCGGATTTGGCATGGATTTGGCCAACATACGAAATCTGAATTGATGCAGGCTTACTCCCTTAAAAAGCCTCTTCTAAGGAAAGAGGTGAAAGACCTTTTGTGCTTGTGGAATAAGTTGGGGAAAAAAGCGGTATTAAAACATCATCACCTCGTGCCTTTTTTACAAAAACACCTTCAAGATTATCCGGTATTTTCTCAAGCAAAAAAAATAGAAGCTCGTTGGGGTTTGACGGAAGAGCAAATTAAGCAAATACTTTATCGATGATTTTTATACCTGATTCATCATATCCCCCTTTGCTTTCCGATAGTTGGTCGGATTTTGTCCAGTTATTTTTTTGAAAATATAGTTGAAATGAGTGAGGTTGTTAAAGCCACAATGGTAACAAATTTCAGAAATATTTCGGGGGCTATCAAGCAATAAACGGCAGGCATAAGCAATGCGAATGTCGTTGAGCAATTCGATAAACGTTTTATTGGTTTTGATTTTGATGTATCTACAAAATGCTGTTGCATTCATGTTAGCTACGTTTGCAACGGTTTCAAGGCTAATGTGTTCTTCCAAATGCAAATGAATGTAATTCAACACATCATTCATTCGATCCGAATCATTGATGGGATTCGACTCTCCAAAAATTTTCGTAGAGAGTAAGCGGCCGTCTTTGGCACGAACCAGCATGTTAAAGATTTCTAAAAAACCAATTACTTGTTCAATGCCTTTTGCCAAATGCAATTGATGCAAAAATGGTTTGACTAGATCAGAGGTCAATTGTCCAAAACAGATGCCATGCGCAGCGTCCTCAAATAATTGCTTTACCTCGCGCATTTCAGGAATCATTAACAAGGGCTTTCCTAAAAAATCGAGGCGGAAACGGAGGATAATTGCCTCGGCTAATTCCGTCGAATTGGACTCATAATATATGGCATCATTTCGCCAATAATGTGGCAAATTGGAGCCCAATAAAACTAAATCGCCTTCATTAAATCGTTCTATGTTATCGCCGACAAAACGCGTTCCGCTGCTTTTGGTGATTAAAGTAAGTTCTATTTCAGGATGATAATGCCAAGGATTATCAAAATAAGGCACTTTCTCGTGCCTAATGTCAAAAGAGGCCGCATTATTTTCTAAAACTTTCAATAACTTAGGCTTAATCATTTGCTTTTTATCTAACATGGATGCAAATATATCTAAAGTTTATGCAAAATTCTATGAAACAAAAGGAAGAACTTATACCATATTTTTGTTTTATCATCCGTTTAAAAATCAATTTTCATTTCAATTCATTCACATGTTTAATCATACAAATACCATGATTGCGTTTTTAAAAAAAATCAGTATTGTCCTGTTTGTAAGCAGTTTGGTTCTTCCAAATGCTTTAGCAAAACCGAATCCAAAAGGAAAATGGGTCTTGCTTTTTGATGGCAAAACAACAAAAGGTTGGCGTGGGGCTTATAAGAAAGATTTTCCTACTCACGGATGGGTGGTAAAAGATGGTGAACTTCGTGGAGAATTATCCGCCGGCGCGGAAGCAAGTGAAGGAGGAGACATTGTGACCATCAAAAAATACCGCAATTTTGAATTGGTTTTTGATTGGAAAGTTGGCAAAGGGGGCAATTCAGGTGTCAAATACTTCATCGAAGAACGCTTGCCTAAACCCAATGGATCACAGCCTGGATATGAATATCAATTGATTGATGATGCAGAATACATTTACAATGAAAAACATTTGCCGCAAGATCTCAAAACGGCATCCATATATGATGTGATTGCCGCAGATAAACCTGATACAAAAATAGATATTTGGCATACCTCCCGTATCCTAATTAAAGATAGTTACATAGAACATTGGCTGGATGGGAAACGAGTGTTAGCCATTGACAGATCGTCAGATGTTTTCAAAAAAGGGGTTTTGGATAGTAAATTTAAAGACTATCCTAATTTCGCTACCCTTTCGGAAGGGCATATTTTATTACAAGATCATGGGCACCATGTAGCTTTTAAAAACATTAAAATCAAAGAATTATGAAGCGTCGAGATTTTTTAAAAAATACCGCATTGACAACCGCTAGCATCGGAATACCATCCATCGTTCCGTCATCTGTTTTTGGCAAAAATGCGCCTTCTAATCGCATTACAGTAGGTTTTATTGGAACAGGACGCCAAGTTTTTGCTTCCAATTTGCCTCAAATGTTGGCTGTTGAAGGGGTACAAGTGACAACGGTTTGTGATGTGGATAGCTGGAGACAGGCGGAGGCGCAAAAAGTAGTCAATGAATTTTATACCAAAAAAAATGGGGCTAATTCCTATAAAGGATGCCAATCTGTAGACGATTATCGGGACGTGATCAATGATAAAAAAATTGATGCCTTGATGATTTCTACCCCTGATCATTGGCATATCCCGATGGGATTAATGGCCGCAAAAGCCAAAAAGCATTTCGCGATTGAAAAACCTTTGAGTTTGAGTGTGCACCAAGGAAGACAATTGGCTGATGCTGTTAAAAAATACGGTGTTATTGCTCGGACCGATAGTGAATTTAGGTCGGTTCGTAATCAAAATATTGCCGTAGAATTGGTTAGAAACGGGCATTTAGGGGATTTGAAACGCGTCGAAATTACTTTCCCTTCTGACCCAACGCCCGTGATCACGCAAGCGGATATGCCTGTTCCTGCGGGATTAAATTATGATATGTGGTTGGGACCGGCACCTTTTGTGCCTTATACTCAAAAAAGGGTACATGACCTGAATCAAACCACCATTCGTCCAAATTGGATGCGAATTGATACCTATGCACAAGGGATGATTTCCAATTGGGGTGCTCATTATTTTGACATGGCGCAATGGGCGAATAACAGTGAATATTCAGGACCAATTGAGGTCCAAGGTTCCGGCGTTTTCCCAAAAAGTCTTTGGAATACCATGATCAACTTTAAGGTCTGGTATAAATATGACAATGGGGTTGAAATGACTTGCGAGCAATCGCCCACCAGTACACCTTCGATTACGTATTTCGGTTCAAAGGAATGGGTGAAAATAGAGGGTTATCCGGGTAAGGTGACGAGTAGCAATCCTGCCATATTAGATTTGAAACCCAAGACTGGGGAAATGGATTTATCAGGTGTTCTGTGGGATAAAAATGATTTTATTCAGGGAGTTCGCACTCAACAACAAACACTTGAACCCATTGAAGTGGGGCATCGGTCCATTTCGATTTCTCAGATCGGTTTAATCGCTTGCCAAATTGGGGAAAAACTGACGTGGCAACCAGAACTAGAACTTTTTGCTGGCAATAATGCGGCAAATGCGCTTTTAACGGCGCCGCTTTTGAGAAATAAATGGTTGTAGGGATTTCGTCGATTTAAAGGAAAAATTAATCCTTTTCCATGTTAATCCGACCCTATTTGTCTGAACAGTTTAAACGAGTAAAAAATCAATTTTATTAAATCAATCAAACCGTGCGTTACATTATTTTATTGATTTTAATTTGTTCCAATAGTCTTTTAGCCCAAAAGGTAAAAAATGAGTTTTTTGCCTTGCACAACATTATCAGAGGGGACAGTACTTACCATACTTTTGACAAGCAAGTAGAATTGGTGAAAAGTGCAGGTTTTGATGGCATTGAAATCAATCAATTAGAAAGCTTTGATGGCATGAAAATGGCTCTTGATAAACATAAATTCAAAGGATCTTATTTTTATGTAAAAGTCAAATTAGGCGAGCCCATTGATGTTCAATTGGAAAAGGCCATTAAATCGTTGCAAGGCACAAAGACAATCATTTCTCCTTACATTTTGGCAGATAAGTCGAGTTTTCTACCGAATTCTCCAGAAGGCAATGCGGAGGCCGTTCGGCTTTTGCAGCTGATTTCCAATTGGTCAAAAAAGGCAGGCTTGCAGGTAGCCATTTATCCACATTTAGGTTTTTATGTAGAGCGGACTGATCATGCCTTAGAATTGGCACGGAAAGTCAATCGCAAAAATGTGGGATTATCCTTTAACCTGTGTCATTGGTTAGCCACAACAAATTCGACTGAGCGGGCTAATTTAAAAGATCATTT
>JBILRJ010000266.1:0-4376 GCA_044372695.1 Spirosomataceae bacterium | reverse complement strand
CAAAAAGAGTTAATTAAAATCAATGTTAAACAAACGGTTACGGAGTGTGTAGAAGAAATTAGACGCCAGGCAGAGGATGTCGAAAAAGTGTATTCTGTCTATGTGGTGGATGATGATGGCCTATTATTAGGAACTGTTTCTTTGAAGAAAATCATTTTAGCAAAGCGAGGTTCTAAAATTCAGGATGTATATGAAGCAGATGAAATTGTTTCAGTTCAAACCTACATTCCTGGAGAAGAAGTAGCTGATTTGATGCAAAAATACGACTTAGAAGCGATTCCTGTTGTGAATATCCAAGGTCGTTTGTTAGGTATTATCACCATTGACGACGTAGTGGATTTTATTACGGAATCTGCCCAAGAAGATATTCAGGTAATGGCCGGTATTTCAGAAGACGTTGAAGAAGATGATTCCATTTGGCTATTAGTTCGCTCTCGTCTACCATGGTTAATAGGTGGAATGGTGGGTAGTTTTTTAGCCGCCAAAATCATTGACCGCTTTGATTCAACAATCGCAATCATTCCAGCTATTTCAGCCTTCATTCCATTGATTGGTTCCACGGGAGGAAATGTGGGAATACAATCCTCTTCTTTGATTGTACAAAGTTTGGCGGATAAAAGCGGATTAGACACTACATTGGGAAAAAGACTCCAAAAAGTCATTATTGTCGCCTTTATCAATGCTATAATCGCCGCTATTTTTGCTTTTGGATGTTCCATGTTGATTGATAATGGAGCAATCATGTTATCTGTCACCGTGTCCTTATCCCTTTTCGCTGTGGTGATGTTGGCTTCATTGATGGGAACATTAACACCTTTGGCATTGGATAAACTCAAAATAAATCCAGCCATTGCAAGTGGACCGTTCATCACCACTACCAATGATATTTTGGGTTATGGCGTGTATTTCTTAATCGTATATTTCCTACTAGGCTAATATGTTGGCAGTCATCCAAAGGGTTTCTGAAGCACAATTGAGCATAGATGGTAAAATCCATGCGAGTATAAACCAAGGTTTTGTTGTCCTTTTGGGAATCCATGAAAGCGATGATGCATCAGATGTGGAATATTTAGCTAAAAAAATCATTGGATTACGTATATTTTCTGATGAAGCAGATAAAATGAATTTAGATATAGCTGCCTTAGGAGGCGAAATTCTATTAGTCAGTCAGTTTACATTGTTTGCCCAAACAAAAAAAGGAAATCGACCAAGTTTTATTGAAGCTGCAAGGCCTGAAATAGCTAATCCATTATATGAATCAATGATTAAATCCTTGACAGAAAAATTAGGGAAAACTATTCAGACCGGTATATTTGGTGCAAATATGCAAGTACAATTATGCAACGATGGTCCCGTGACCATTATCATTGATTCTAAAAATCCATAATATGAGCATCGAAGAAGCACAAAAAATTGTTGACAAATGGATTCAAGAAGTAGGGGTTCGTTATTTCAATGAATTAACCAATATGGCCATGTTGACCGAGGAAGTAGGAGAAGTAGCACGAATTATTGCTAGAAGATACGGAGAGCAATCGGAAAAAGAATCAGATAAAAACAAAGACCTAGGAGATGAGATGGCGGATGTATTGTTTGTATTGATCTGTTTAGCGAATCAAACTGGCATTAATTTAGAAGAAGCCATGATTCGAAATTTGCAGAAGAAAACAGAAAGAGATTTTGATCGTCATAAAAATAACCCAAAACTAAATTTATGAAAATTGCTATTTTAGATGGTTTCACCTTGTTTCAAAGCGATTTAGCATGGAATAATTTATCTAATACTGATGAAATCCTCTATTTTGACCGAACAAATCCAAAAGAAATTCCCCAAGAAGTCTTAGATGCGGAGGTTTTAATTACCAATAAATTTGTCATCAATGAAGCAATATTGGAACATTTTCAAAATGTTAAACTCATCATTGTTTCGGCTACAGGATATAACTGCGTAGATATTCAAGCATGTCAGGCAAGGGGAATACAAGTGTCCAATGTGCCGAATTACGGAACGTTTTCGGTGGCACAACATGCCTTAGCCATGTTACTAAATTGGAGTAACTCGGTAGAAATTCACCAAAAATCTGTAAAAAAAGGTGATTGGACAAGTTCAGAAGATTGGTGTTATACCTTAAAGCCTTTGATAGAATGGCAAGGAAAAAACTTAGGGATTATCGGGATGGGAAATATAGGTAAATGCTTTGCTCAAATGGCCGCAAGCTTGGGAATGAATGTCAACTATCACCATACCAAAGATCTATCCATTCCAAATTACCAATTTGTTTCAAAAGAAGAATTAGCCCAAATTTCAGATGTCATCAGTTTACATTGCCCACTTAATGCAAATACAGATAAATTGGTCAACAAAGATTTTTTAGCCTTGATGAAATCCAACGCCATCATCATCAATACCTCAAGAGGTGGATTAATCGATTCCCACGATTTAGCCATGGCCGTACAAAGCGGGCAAATAGCAGGAGCCTTGTTGGATGTGTTGGAAGTAGAACCTCCAGTCGAAAATCATCCTTTGATTGGAATTGACAAAATTCAAATCACACCGCACATCGCTTGGATTAGTTTTGAGGCTCGGACTAGAATCCTTAAAATGATGCAAGAAATCCTACAAGGCTTTCAAAGAGGAGAAAAAATAAATGCAATTGTATGATGTGAGTGAGAGGTATGAACCTTTGTATTTGACTTAATGATAAATTATCAATGCGAATTAAGGGTTAAAATAAGTACTTAAATTCAGTACTAAGCGATTGAGGATAAGTCCAATCCTGGATTACAATGCAATTTATTGGCTAATTCTTTTTCTGAGGCATTTCTTTTTTTGAAAAAAAAGAAACAAAAAAACTTTTTTCTTTTGCTTAATCCAAGACGAATCCGCAAGCGGAACGATTTTCACTCCGCTCTCGGCTATTTTCTTTGACCCTGACGCACAAGGCCCATGCGCATTGTCAAAGCTCCGCCTTGCCGCTACGTTCAAATCTTTCGTTAGGATTAAGCGTTGGCCATAATTGAAATATTTATAACGAATGATCCCAATGTTTTTTAACCCTTAATTCGCATTATCAACTCTTTGATAAAAAATTATTTCGATTTATTTAATTTGGAAAATGTAAAACTAATTGATAATTTCACCCAGCAACTAACCATTAGAATAAATGAAAACAAGCATACTAACTACTATTCTATCCATTTTATCCTTTGGTAATGTATTTGGACAAAAAGATTGTGAGATACTCACACATTACCAAGATTTCATTGAAGTAACCAAAATCGAGTCTACCAACAATTCCTTCCTATATAAGCAAGTTGTACAAAACAAACATAAGAGTTGTTTTTCAGGCTTAATGAACAAGGATCTGTTTTTTTTCAACTATCTGCTTGAAAATTTTTCATCCAACGATGCGAATATGCAATTACTTCAATTGAAGGACAGTTTAGCATTGAGAATATCTTACCTAGATCAACTAAAAAACGATAGTTTATATAATTCTGTGATGCAAACTTGGGTAAGTAAAACAATTGAAAAGCGAAAACCAAAGGATCAAGTTACAATAGCGGAATTATTAAATATTGCCATCAAATTTTTTACCATCACAAAAATAGATAAAAATGGAAATATTGCAGGCAAAGTTTGTGGTGGAATAAATTGCATCAAACAAACAGAGCTTGTTCGTCAGCCCTTTTTAGAAGCTTTTGCATTTAGCAGTATATTAAAGAATTATGAAGGAAAAACATACAGCATGTTAAATGAATTCAAAAAAGGATTGATGCAAATTAATTCGATCAATCTTGGAATTGACAAGAATGAAAAACTATTACGATCGCAGGGTGTCATGTTTTCATATATGGTTAACAACGAAAAGTTGAAATCCATGTTGAAAAATGAATACAAAAATCGACAAAATGAATTACCGTTTATTCTAATCAACTAATATTGGATACCATAATCCATCAAAAAAGGGGCGGATTCTGAAAAGCCTAATGAGTAAGAAACACAAATCAAATTTTAAAAAAATGAAATTTACAAAATCACTTTTAATCATTTTAGTATCCATTTGCTCATTTTCTGTAAGCGCACAAGAATTTAAAATAGTAACCATTGTTGAATCCATTGTTCCCATGGGACTAGGTCGATCAAGAATCGTTGATACCCAAGGAAAAGCTGATGCCAATTCACTAACTACCCTTCGAGTTGGAAACAAGTCCAGTCAGGGAAATGTGGATCGTGATGAGATAAAAGAAATAGGAGAAAATATGAAGGAAACCAAATTATTAAATTTCTACAGTTTGGTAGGTATCAACTTTGGAAATATCGCTTCAAATGATGCCGTGATTGCTTCAAAAATAAACGATGTCATCAAAGAAGG
>JBILRJ010000265.1:0-4390 GCA_044372695.1 Spirosomataceae bacterium | reverse complement strand
TTCTTTTTCTAAGGCATTTCTTTTTTTTCAAAAAAAGAAACAAAAAAACTTTTTTCTTTTGCTTAATCCAAGACGAATCCGCAAGCGGAACGATTTTCTCTCCGCTCTCGGCTATTTTCTTTGACCCTGTCGCACATCGCCCATGCGCATTGTCAAAGCTCCGCCTACCGCTTCGTTCAAATCTTTCGTTAGGATTAAGCGTTGGCCATAAATAAATTTTTATAACGAATGATCCAAATGTTTTTTAACCCTTAATTCTCATTAGTAATGAAGCTAAAGCAAAAAAGACAAACTTTAAATAAATACAACCTTCCCCCACTTGGCTGGCACCAAACTATTAGAGATAAAAAGAAAAGAATAAAAAAATAGGTGTTAGATATAGATGATCTTTAACGCCTTAAGCAACACAGCTAGAGATAAAGATAAAACCTAATATGCAAACAACAAACCCGCTGCTTATTTTCTCTTCAAAAGATGATTTAAGTGTCCCTAAAAAACAGACAGTTTAGAATTGAAGAAAAAACCTTTAATTTTACCTGTCTGTTAATTTGGGACACTTACATTTTTATTGTAATTCTGCAATCATTATTAAAGACGCTCTCTAACTCTAATCCATTATGATCATTACAAAAAATTATAAAATCAGTCTTGGGACTTATTGACTTTTTTTTTAAAAAAAAAGCGTATTGAGACTTTGATTTCCCAACCCAATAAAAATTACTATTATATCCAAAACATTAAATTATCAGTAGTCAATTAAAATTTCCCTAAAAACAAATCTGGATTATTTTGGAAAGTTGATTCATCTATATCCAAAGGGTATATTTGATCATTCTCCTGAAGGTTATTAACAATATCCTTCTTTCTTACAAATGTTACTTCAAGTAATTCAGGCAATACAATATCCAACATAATATGTGGTACAGGTAATTCAGTATTTGCATGGATATGTACAGATTGATGTGTTAAATTTATTTTTTTTAAAACATCTACAACTATTTTATATTTTGCGTTGTCTAAAAAAGGGGATAAATTATGAAATTCAAGAACAATTTGTGAAAATTGATTCAGTATATCACTTGATACGGTATTAAAAACATCCCATTCACAATCTTCGATATCCATTTTCATTAACAAATTAGTTTCATCTTGATGATTGTTAATAATTAATAGCTCTTCAATCGTTTTAAGATTAGGAGAAACTAAAGAACCTGTTAAACCAATTTTAAAAAAATTGAATTTTGGATTATATGTAGGCAATTTATCGATAGTATGATCATACATGTAAATATCTTTGCCAAGATTCGCAATAGCTTGGTCCCATGATGTGTCATCTGAAATGCCAAAACTGTAAGCAATTGAACTTGATTTAAAGAAATTATTATTAAGCATAACATAGCCGCCATCATTCTTCTTACCTACTCTAATTAGCTCAAAACCTAAAACTTTTTTAGGACTCAAGAGACTTTTCAACTCGTTTGTTTTCTTGTATATAATAGATTCTTTAACGCTACTTTTTTCCTGCATTAATATTACTATCGCATTACTTATCAATAAAAGCTGTTTTCTATTTCTCTCTTGATTTAAAATAATTTTATCTGTTCCAATTATTTTTCTAACGTATTTAATAATTTGTTTTAACATTTTTTTAGTTTTAAAATAATTGTCTATAATAGTTAAAAAAGACACTAAAAGAGCATGCTTAAGTTTTACCCAAAATTTAATTAATTAATTTAATGTATGATGTGTTCAACTCATAAGTGCAGCAAACTTATTATGCAGAGTTTCAATCGGAATTATATAATGGAATTTTCTAATCGGTCGGTTATTTATTGATAATTCTACTTGTTTAATTCTTTCATTAGTTACATTACCCATGCGCATTGTCAAAGCTCCGCCTTGCTGCTGCTTTCAAATCTTTCGTTAGGATTAAGCATTGGCTATAAATAAATTTTTAAAGCGAATGATCCTTATATTTTTTAACCCTTGATTCGCTTTAATAGGTAATTAGATATAGATAATCTTTAATGCCTTAAGCAACACAGCTAGAGATAAAGATAAAACCTAAATATTCTATTTAAATTACACTAATTGTCATGATCACTATTCACCACTAACTTTTTTCCAAAATTCTCTAATCAACCAATATTTTGGACCATAATTGACAAATATTTCCTCGTCTTTTTGTATTGTTTTGTTTGAATAAATTTGCATCATTTCAGTGGCGAAATCTATTTTTAAAAATGTGTTTGGATCTTTTGAATGATTATAAATGGAGCCGTACCCCAATGCTAGATATTGTTCTAGGCCATCTTTTTCACACTGTTCACAATTACAGTTGGTATTTAACCAAGCATAATTCACTAAAACAGAATCTTGAATAATTTTCGATCTCCAACTGAGCTTCAACAATTTTGCCTCTTCCAATAATTCTCCTTTTGATATTTCTTCGTTTGAAAAAATTCCATGTCCATGAATGGGTGATTTTCTCAAACTTATCTTAGTAGAGGGTCCCTTGATCGTTTCTGGGAGAATTACTGTGGGATTGCATTTTTTAATTTGTTCCATTTTTAAATTCTCATTTGTCTTTAATAGTTTGTATGATTTTTTTCACTCTGATTATATAAAATTTTAATCTATTTGAAATACCAACTGAATTAGAAGCTTTTAGTGCGTTTATCACACCAATTCTCATCCCTTATCCCTTACATTAGAAATCACTTTTACTAGATTCAAAACGCCAAACACCGCCACCCCCTTTACGTAAATGGAGGATGAATTTTTGTTTCGTATCCCCCTGCTTGTCTAACAGATCATAATCCGCCGCATAATGGTTGCTGTTTATGCCATCAACAATTCCTGTGAGGTGGTATTTTTTGAATCCAAGTTTGGAAAGGTCAACGCTTACGATACGTTCCGTCCAATTATTCATAGCCCCTATGTACCATATTCCATCTTTTAATCTAGCCGTGATGATGTATTCCCCTGGTTTGCCCTTTAGGACAATCGTTTCATCCCAGGTGGTGGGAATGTTGCCTATGAATTTCATCATTTCAGGCTCCATGTGTCCCTGAGAAGGGTTTCCAACAAAGTATTGAAGGGGGCTGTCATATACTATGTACATGGCAATTTGATGTGATCGTGTACCTCGTGACATGGGCCTGCCATCGATATTTCTGAATCCATTTTCCGTTGAATTGTCCAAAAGTCCTGGTTCATAATCCAAGGACCCCGAAAACATTCTGGTGAATGGTATCGTCAGGTTATGATTGGGAGTGATGAAGGAACTCCATCCATTCCATTCAGAGCCCATAACACCTTCTCGGGAAATGGCATTGGGATAAGTGATTTCAAATCCTGCTGGTGCAGGAGCAGAGTGGATATTCAACATTAATTTGTGTCTTGCGCAAGCCTCTGCCATTTTTGCATAAAAATTCATGGCTTTCTGGTCATTTCTATTGATGAAGTCAATCATGATGATTTTTATGCCTTTGGCTGCGTAAAAATGAAGTGTTTCCTCTAAGTGCTCTTCCAATAATGCTGCGTTGAACCATAATCCCATTCCAATTCCTTTTGCCTTAGCATAAGATATAACTGAACCTAGATTTAAATCTTTGTTTAATTTTTTTAGGTTGCCATTTAAATACCAACCTTCATCCACCATGATGTATTCAAGACCAAATTCTTTGGCAAAGTCGATGTAGTATTTATACGAAGTTGTGTTTTTACCAGCTTTAAACGGTACATTAAATAGATTCACATTCACTAGCCATTCATCTGTAATTTGACCTGGTTTAATCCATGATAGGTCTCCTTTTAATAGGGACGGACTTGCAAGTTTTAAGATGAGGTCCGAAGCGGGAATGCTTGCAGGGTTGTCAGTTACTGCAATTACTCGCCATGGAAAATTTCTCTGGCCTTTGGTTTTTGCGATATATTGGGCGAATTGGGTAACAGACTTTAATTTGGAATAATTGATTGTATCATTTGGTATTTGTTCCTCTAGGGGATAAGGTGAAAAATGTGCATTAATGCCATTTGGTGATGATCTTTGTAAGATTATTCCCGGATAATCAATCACATCTGATTCAGCGATGACAAGGTATTTCCCATTTTGTAATTGAATCAAAGTAGGTGCAAAATAAAATGTATTTTTTAGACTTTCTGAAATTTTACTGGATAAATATTGTGTTTCAAAATGGCTTTCATATTTTTTGCCTACCTTAAAATAATCTCTGATTTTGTCTCTTTGCATAGCAAGATAATTTAAAAAAGAGGCAGCCTTTATTTCTTGCTGATAAGGCGCGTAAAAAATTTGTGGATCTCCTACAGGATTGACGTCAAAGGACTCGTTCAATACTTTAAGTTCGTGATTGGACTTGCCGATCCA
>JBILRJ010000264.1:0-4397 GCA_044372695.1 Spirosomataceae bacterium | reverse complement strand
AAGGAACTATAATGGCCTATTTGTTGAGATTGTTATCGCTTTTCCTTTTGGTTAATGTACCATTTCAAACATTTGCCCAAAATCTGATCAATCAACCCTTAAAAAAGGTAATTCAACGTGCCGTAGATCAAAAAAATCCTTTGATCATTGGAAATTCATTCATTGGTTTGCCTTACAAAGCTTTTGCCTTATCTGCTGAAAATCCAGAAAAACTGGTCATTGATTTTAGGGGTTTCGATTGTGTGACTTTTGTGGAAAATGTCTTGGCGCTTTATCAGTCGCAATCCAATGAGGCTATTTTTCAAAAATCTTTGATCAATATGCGGTATCAAAATCCGGATTCCATCACCTATGAATCAAGAAATCATTATTTCACCTCTGCCCTATTAAAACTGCAAAAGCAAGCGTTTTTACAACCTATCAGAACAGGAAAAGATGTTCGAGTGAAGAAAAATTTTGGAGTATTGTCCCAATTTTTAGTTGGCAAAGGAAAGAATATCCGTGTCAATTTGATTCAGAAAGCAGAAATGGAATTGTCACAAGATAGCCTCATTTATATTCCATCCAATGCCGTGCAACATGTAGTACAATCATTTCAATCGGGTGATATTGTTGTTTTTATGAGTAAAAAAACCAATCTGGATTGCCAGCATGTAGGCTTTCTGACCTACCAAAAAGGCGAATTGTATATCCTTCATGCTTCCCAAGAAGCCAAAAAAGTTTTGGTTTCAGAAAAAACATTGATCAATTATTTGAAAAGTCACCCCAATTTTCTCGGTATTCAAGTTTTTAGGCCTAATTTTAACCATGAAACAATACAATTTTGATCAAGTCATTGATCGTAAAAATACACATAGCTATAAATGGGATAATGTTACTTACGCAGGGCCTATGATACCGATGCCCGTGGCGGACATGGATTTTGTGGTGGCTGACGAAATTTTGGAGGTTTTACACAAGATCAATGAACACGGTATTTTAGGCTATTCCATTGTTCCTGAATCGCTTAAATTAGAAGCTCAAAAGAAATTGAAAGCCGATTACCAATGGGAAACTGAATTGGACTGGCAGGTTTGGATTCCCGGAATTGTTCCTGGAATTACAGCTGCTTGTGCGGCTTTTTGTGCGGAGAGTCAGGGTATTTTAACGGCTGTTCCGGTATATCACCCTTTTCATTTGGTTTCAGGTTGGGTAAATAAGCCTTTGCTGACTTTTCCAATGGTGGAAAAAAATGGCCGTTGGACCTATGATTTTGTGGCCTTTGAAAATGAATTAAAGAAAAATCCCGGAGTCTTTTTATTTTGTAATCCCCATAATCCGGGCGGTACGGTATTTAATCAAAGCGAAATCGATCGAATTGTAGATTTGTGTCAACAATATGATTGCACGATTATTTCAGATGAAATTCATGCTGATTTACGCATTCATCCTCAATCAGAACATATTTGCATTGGTAAATCCCTTTCAAGCACCACTCCTGCCATTAGTTTTTTTGCAACGAGTAAGGCTTATAATACAGCTGGTTTAGGTGGTTCCGTGGCCATTATTCCGGATGCAATTACTCGGAATGCTTTTGTAAAACAAACGTTTGGTTTTTTTCCAATGCTTTCTAGACATAGCATAGATGTAATGCTGGCGACTTATCAACACGGTCAAGATTGGTTAAGTCAATTATTGCCTTATTTAATCCAAAACCATGATTTGTTGTATAATCGAGTGAATTCCATGACAGGATTAAAGATGTTGCCTTTGGAAGCCACTTATTTGGCATGGATAGAATACGACGAGAAGCTTTTAGGCGACTTTCAGGCCAAATTATTCCAAAAGGGTTTACATGTATTAAGAGGGGAACAATTCAAAGGAAAGAATTTTATCCGTTTGAATTTCGCTTGCCCAAAATCCATTTTGGAAAATGCTATTCAAATCATTCAGCAAACCGTAGATGAAAATTCTTAAAACCATCTCTTTTTTGGTGATTTTACTCTTTCTATCGGGTATCCTTTTTTGGGTATTCCAATGGGAAAAAACAGAAGGCGAAAATCCGATTAACGAGAATGATTTTCAGAAAATCATGGGTCAAACCCAACCCATGCGTGAAAAAGAGCCATTGGATTCTATTCATGTACTAAAAACGATGTTTACCGATCTAGAGGCTTCTATTTCACAAAAAGGTGAAAATGTGGTTTTTATTTTGATGCGCAACGAAGTTGAATTGTTTGAAAAAATCATACCAAAGGCTCAAATTCATCAAATCATGTGTTCTGATCTGAATGGAGATGAATTTCCGGAATTTTGGCTGAGCGTATATTTGGGTAAAAAAGTCCAATTTTATGCTTTTGAGTATGTTAAATCCCAAATGAAAGCATTGCGTTTCCCTCGATTAATGGGACGTCAGAATTTTGGATATGCTGGAAACGATACCTTATTTTTGGAAAAAAATTATTTGGTCCGAAATTTCACCTTTAAAAACGATACTTTTTCTGATATTTTTAATGGGAAAAGGTCATGTTTTTATACATTTGGGAAAGACCAAAGCTTTACATTAATTCGAACTTTAGACTATGAAAAATAATACAGATATGAAATTACGTTCACAAGAGTGGTTTGGAAAAACAGGAAAAGATGGATTTATCTACAGAGCTTGGATGAAAAACCAAGGGATTCCGGATGATTATTTTCAAGGCAAACCTGTTATTGGTATTTGCAATACTTGGTCAGAATTGACTCCCTGCAATGCGCATTTCAGGGAATTAGCCGAATTTGTGAAAAAAGGTGTCATAGAGGCAGGTGGTTTTCCGGTGGAATTTCCCGTAATGTCTTTGGGTGAAACCTTGATTAAACCCACAGCGATGTTGTACCGCAACTTGGCGAGTATGGATGTTGAAGAATCCATTCGTGCCAATCCGGTTGATGGTGTGGTGCTGATGTGTGGTTGCGATAAAACAACGCCTTCCCTAGTGATGGGTGCTTGCAGCGTGGATTTACCTACTTTGGTAATTTCTGGCGGCCCGATGATGAAAGGGAAATTCAAAGGTAAGGAAATTGGTACTTCGGATGTTTGGCGTTTTGCGGAAGCCTATAAATTGGGCGAATTGACCCAATCTGAATTCATTGAAGCTGAAGCTTGTATGGCCCGTACTCCTGGTCACTGTGCCGTAATGGGCACCGCCTCTACCATGGCGACCATGGTGGAAGCTTTGGGATTGTCTTTACCGCAAAATGCGGCCATTCCAGCAGCCGATGTCAGAAGAAAAGTCTTGGCTCAACATTCTGGTAGAAGAATTGTTGAAATGGTCCAAGAGGATTTAAAAATGTCTAAAGTGCTAAAAAGAGAAGCCTTTGAAAATGCCATCCGTGTCAATGCTGCCACCGGAGGTTCTACCAATTTTGTGATCCATTTATTGGCGATTGCTGGTAGAATTGGAGTGGATTTGCATTTAGACGATTTTGATAAATTCTCCAAAAATATCCCTCTCCTAGCGAATATTCAGCCATCCGGCCAACATTTCATGGAAGATTTGTACTATGCAGGTGGTTTACCAGCTTTGATGAATCAGATGAAAGAGCATTTACACACTTCTACCATCACCGTAAATGGTAAAACCGTGGGGGAAAATATCGACAACACCCCTATTTACGATTCCAACATCATTTCTACGTTTGATCAGCCCTTTAAAAAAGATTCTGGAATCTCTGTTGTGAGGGGTAATTTAGCGCCCAATGGTGCCGTGGTGAAACCATCAGCTGCTTCGCCTGAATTGTTCAATCACCGAGGAAAAGCGGTGGTGTTTGAAAACATCGAAGATTATCACGCAAGAATTGATTTGCCAGAACTCGACATAGATGAAAACTCGGTCATGGTTTTGAAAAACGTGGGACTTAAAGGCTATCCGGGTATGGCAGAAGTAGGCAATATGGGAATTCCGAAAAAACTCTTGGAAAAAGGCGTGAAAGACATGGTGCGTATATCTGACGGACGTATGAGTGGTACAGGCTTTGGAACTGTTATTTTACACGTTTCTCCTGAATCTGCTGCTGGCGGACCATTGAACTGGGTACAAAATGGCGATTACATTGCGCTTGATTTAGAAAAAAGAAGCATTCATTGGGAAGTGACAGAAGAAGAATTGGCCGAGAGAAAAGTGGCTCATCCCCTTGTAAAACCTCGCATGGACCGCGGTTATGTGAGTATGTTCATTGAACATGTGGAGCAAGCCGATTTAGGTGCCGATTTCGATTTCTTAAAAGGCGGTTCAGGTTCTGTGGTTACTAGAGATTCACATTAATCTTTCTCAAATATGTTCAAGTTTATTGTAACAGGTGCATCACAAGGTATTGGTTTTGAGATAGTTAAATCTATTTTAGCCAAAGGAGATTTTGTTATATTCAATGACATT
>JBILRJ010000263.1:0-4406 GCA_044372695.1 Spirosomataceae bacterium | reverse complement strand
GCTGGACCCAAGTTTTGTTTTGGTTTGAGATTCAAAAACAGGTTCTTGTACTCTTATAGCTATTGCACCGACAATACTCGCTCTGACATCGGATGGATCAAAGTCTTTTTTGAAAAATTCGCGGACAGTTCTTACTAAAGCCTCTCTAAAAGCCGCTAAATGTGTACCTCCTTGTGTTGTATTTTGACCATTAACAAAGGAGTAATATTCTTCTCCGTATTGATTGTTGTGGGTAATGGCCATTTCAATATCGTTACCCTTTAGATGAATGATTGGGTAACGATTTTCTTCAACATTGGTCTTTTTGGATAATAAATCAAGTAAACCGTTTTGTGAAAAATATTTTTGTCCATTGAAATTAATTGTCAAACCTGCATTTAAATAGGCATAATTCCAGAATAATGAATCTAAATATTGGGGGATAAAATGGTAGTTTTTAAATATGGAATTATCTGGCTCAAAATTCACAAAAGTTCCGCTTTTATTGTTAGAACTTTCAAAACCAACAGATTCCGCAATCAATTCACCTTTAGAAAATTCAGCCCACTTTGTTTGTCCATCTCGATAAGATTGAACCTTGAAATAACTAGATAAGGCATTCGTAGCTTTCGTTCCAACACCATTTAATCCGACTGATTTTTGAAAGGCTCCGGAGTCATATTTTCCTCCAGTATTAATTTTAGATACACAATCTATCACTTTCCCTAAAGGAATTCCACGACCAAAATCACGAATTTCTACCCGATGATCAGAAATTTTCACTTCAATGTTTTTTCCATTACCCATCATGTGCTCATCAATTGAGTTATCCATGATTTCTTTTACTAAAACATAAATTCCATCATCGACAGATGATCCATCACCGAGCTTACCTATGTACATCCCAGGACGAAGACGAATATGTTCCTTCCAATCTAGTGATTTTATGCTGTCATCATTATAAACGGGCGGGGTATTTACGATATCTTCCACAGAAAAATTAAAATTATAATAAAATTGAATTCTCTAAATTTGGTTTAAAGTTACTATTAAATCATGTTTTTTCCTTTAATTTGCATTCTAATTTTAAAATTAACAATATGTGGAAGAAGTTTATACTAAGTATAATTTCATTAATAATTTTGTCAAACGAAATCTGTGCGCAAAATTTTAATCTACCGATACAAGCACAAGTTTTAAGTGGTCAAATGGGGACGTTTAGATCACAAAATACCACTAATTTGCCAGCAAAGGCACCGAATAGCACCAAAAGAACAACGATAGACAACAATACTTTACAAAAAAAGGTAGCCGATAGTATTCAACTTCAAAGAAGTAGTACTTTAACGAAAATTGACACCACAAATAATTTAATCAGAGCAAAGATATTCGGATTCAGTATTTTCAATAATAAGACCTTAAATTTTGAGCCAAATTTAAACATAGCTTCTCCACAATCTTACGTCATAGGACCCGAGGATGAATTAATTGTAGACATCAATGGGTATTCGGAGGAACATTACACTTTGAACGTAAATGCTGAGGGTTATATCAAAATTCCTCGTGTTGGTAATGTATTTGTTTCTGGCTTAACTATTGAGGAAGCTAAAAAGAGGTTAATCTATAAACTTTCGACGATTTATTATGGATTAAAAAAATCATCTAGTAATGGTAATAATTCAAATGGTGTTTTTGCCACGATATCACTAGGGAACATTAAAACGATTCGAGTTAGTATTCAAGGAGATGTAATGTATCCGGGTACATATTCATTGTCTAGTCTTGCATCTGTCATGAACGCATTGTATTTATCAGGTGGTCCAAATGAAAATGGCACGTTTCGCGAAATTCAACTAATTCGTAATAAAAAAGTTATCGCTAATTTAGATCTATACGATTATTTACTGCACGGGATTTTAAAAAACGATATTAACCTTCATGACCAAGATATTATTAGAGTAGGTTTGTATAAGAGGAGAGTTGAGTTGAATGGACGTGTAAAGAGGAGTTATTTATTTGAAATATTACCTAATGAAACTTTGGATAAAGTGATTAATGAATTTGGTGGAGGTTATTTAGATGATGCATTTAAAGATCAAATCAAAATCACAAGATTCACTAGCAAGGAACGCAAAATCATTGATTTGAATTCAGAATTATTTAATTCATTTTTACCGCAGTCAGGCGATGTTATTCAAGTAGAGACCATAAATACCAATAGATTTGAAAATAAAATTAACATTGTAGGGGAAGTTTTTCGTCCTGGGGATTATTCATTGGAAACCACTCCTTCAATCATGAAACTTATAGAAAGAGCAGGGGGCTTAAAAGAGAATGCATTTAGAGAGAGAATTAGTATACAAAGACTTAATCCTGATTTAAGTTTGACGAATTTATCTGTCAATTATCAAGATATTTTGTCTAATCCAAAAAATGATGTTTTATTGAATCGTGAAGATGTTGTCAATGTTTATTCAATTTTAGATCTAAAGGAATTGTTCACAGTGACTATTCACGGTGAGATTAACTATAAAAATCCTACTTCTGATGACAATTCATTGAATGATTTGATATCACAGGATAAATCAATGAAAGAAGGAGATCCCATCAACACGAATCAAAGTGAAATTTCAGAAGAGAATAAATCCAAAGATGCTAATAATAAATTAATCAATCGTCAACTCAAATTAACTTTACCATTTATTGAAAAAATGACAGTAGAAGATTTGATTTTAAAGGCAGGCGGTTTACGCGAATCAGCTGCTACGGGTTTTGTGGAAATTGTTAGGAGAAAAAAGATTGCCAATACGGAAAATATAGCTTCTTTAGATTCTAAAATTGCAGAAATTGTACGTTTTCCCATTAGCAACAAATTACAACTAGATAATTCTGCCTCAAAATTTGAGTTATTGCCCTTTGATGATGTATTTATTCGATCATCTCCCAATTACCAAATACAACAATTTATTACTGTAAAAGGTCAAGTATCATATCCTGGTGTTTATGGAATTGAAAAAAAAGATGAGAGATTAAGTGAAATCATAAAGCGAGCAGGAGGAATAAATCTTCAAGGATATAAAAAAGGTGCTAAACTACTAAGAAAATTCACCTACACCGATAGAGAGAAAAATAGCAAATTGGAACAAATTGAAGAGCTTCAAGATAATTACCAAGGTACAGCTGTAAAAGCAAGTTCACTTCTATCGGAAAAACAAGAAGTAATTGGAATTGATTTAGAAGAAGCTCTTGCTAATCCTTATGGTGAAAATGATTTGATTATTTTAGATGGTGATGTTTTGGAAATACCGATAGAACCACAAACTGTTAAAATTTCTGGTGAAGTTTTGTATCCGACCAATGTGAAATACAACAAAAACTTTAATTTGAATGATTACTTAACTCAAGCAGGAGGAATCACTTCAAATTCAGTAAAAAGAAGATCTTATGTTATATATTCCAATGGTTCGATAGATCGCACGAGACAATTTCTGATATTTAGATCTTATCCGAAAATAGAAAAGGGTGCAGAAATAATTATTCCTAATAAAGTTAAATCAACAAGTAATTTTCAACAAATTGCTTCAATCGTTGCCATATTTACGGGTAGTATTACCAGTATAATTGGAGTCGTAACATTAATAAAGGCATCAGCACAATAATATATGGTAGAATTAAAACCTGAACAATTTTCATTTAAAAATGTCATTATCAAAGGATTAATGATAATACCTTACCTGAAAAATAATTACAAAAAACTGATACTTGGTGCAATAATTGGCTTATGCATAGGTTTAGTCGTTGAATATTATCGTAGTAACGATAAAAAATTCAAAGCTGAAGTTGTTTTTCTTTTAGACAATGATAAAGTAAGTGGTGGCGGGTTATCTGATTTAGCCAGCAGTTTAGGATTAGGAGATTTTGGCGGATCAAATACAAGCTTGTTTAGTGGTGAAAACTTCAAAGAACTATTTAAGACAAAGAGTTTATTGAGAAAGGCTATTTTAACAAAGGTAAAAATTGGCGATAATAATGACATTTATGGCAACATATTTTTAAAGAGATGTGATTTATTTGAGCGTGAATGGAGTCATTTACCTGAACATATAAAAAACTATAAATTTAAAAATTCAAATTCTAAAACTATATCGAACGATGATAAGGTTATCGTAGATTTAATTGGTCTTTATTTGAATGGTTCTAGTGAATTAAAAAACGAAAATCCCAAATCTACTTTTCAAACATTAAAAGTGGAGACTAGAAATGATACTTTATCCTATTTATGGTCAAAATTGTACTTAAACACCTTAGCTGATTTTTATATCACCAATAAAAACAAAAAATCTAATGAATTATTGGAAATTTTAGACAAGAGAAAAGATTCTTTAAAAACTGCTTTATATTATACACAGGGTAAATTAGCCAATTAC
>JBILRJ010000262.1:0-4409 GCA_044372695.1 Spirosomataceae bacterium | reverse complement strand
ATCCACCACCCAATTTACTTCCTTATTTGAAAAAGCAGGCGCTTAATCGGGAGTTGTACCAAAAAGTGCCTGTCGATTTGCTTCCCAAGTACCAAGAAAAGGTGTTGAAGTTTTTGAAGGAGTAGGGAGAGACCCAATCCTAATTTTTGTTATTTTCTTTTCGTTTTTTTGATTTTTTGTTGGGTTTTGGTTTATTCTTTTCTTTTAGAATAATGTAGTAATTGCTCTTTCCGCTTAAAAAATGTACTGCTTATGCGGCATTTTCAGCTTAGCAAATTTGAGTGGATTGTAAGAGATAACTTTTGAAGACACATCCACAAAAATAAAAGGCAAAGCAGCCAAGGCGCCTATTAAAACAAATAAGATGATCAAGTAAAACGAAAAGCCTTTTACCCGGTTCTGGACAATGAGGTTCTCGACACTATTTTCAATGTCAAAGGGTTGCATTAGGGTGGATTTTATTGAAAGAGGGAAATGTGGATTTCGACATTACTATAACTAATTACTAATTAAGATATATTTAGAATAAATGCTCCTATTTTTAAAAATAAGGAGCATTTACCCAATTCTAATTATCTGAAATAATATATGATACTACCAGTTAATGCTCCAATTAAAAATGATATAAATACAACCTTTGACATCTCAAAATATGTAATTTGTAAATCATAAATTTTTAATAGGACTTTATCATTGTTATATTCCATGAGAAATTATTTAAATGCCCATTCTATTAATTTACATGTGCCGTAAGCAACGGCTGCACCAACAATAAAGGCACCTAGTACCATTCCTGCACCCGCTGCTATTGCTGCACCTCCTGCTAAAGCTGGTAATATTCCACCTTCAATTTCAACAATCTCCGTTTTATCTAATTCAGATAAATTTAATTCATTTAAAGTTTTCATAGTTTTATTTAATTATGTGAATATACAGCTACTCCACAAGCTACTCCTGCTGCTGCTGACAATAAACAAACGCCAGCAACTACTTTTGCTGAATAAAGGACTCCAAAGATTAATAATGGAATAAATCCACCTTCCATCTCCATATTCTCCTTAGCATCCATTTCCTTTAGACCTAAAGATTGTAATTCTAAATTTTTCATTTTTTTAGTAATTAAATATTTCCCCCTACTCTAAATAGGTTTTTCGGGTGCCACCAGATTTGCGCTTATTTAGAAATATTAGGTATATAAAATGTTTTAATTAAAGGATTAGACTGATAGAACAAAAGAAATTCCATTGATGATAATGTGAAAAAATAAGCCCCAAATAAAACCAAAACTAATTCGTAATCTGGTCATAAAAAAACCAATTATCATCTTGGGAAATAAATAAAGTGGCGATAATATCAAAAGATGTAATGTGAAAAAATCAAAATTCATCGCATGTACTAATGTAAAAGTAACTAACGATAGTATGTAAAAATGATATTTGTATTTTGCTAAAAAAGTAGGATTTTTTTTAAACAATCGATCCACACCCCATAAGTATGCTAGCGATAGGAATACAAATGTTAACCACTCATTTTTAGATAAATTCAATTCTTCATAACTGCCGTTTATTAAAATAAACAACCAAAATATGAACGATATAATTACTTCAATTTTCTTGAAACTCAACCATAGTCTGAATAATATTTCTTCAACAAAAGGCCCTAATATTACGATGACATAAAAAGGCAGAGTTAGATTATTTTTTGTGGCTTCAGAAATGTCAGTAATATTAAGATGAGTATTAAATAGATAATTTATAGAATCATAAAACAGCCTTCCCAAAATAATAAATAGTAAAACAGCTAATAATGCATAAAATACAGAGTAAAATAAGTATTTCAGTTTTGTAGAAATGTCTTTTGAGGTGTCAATAGTTCTGAATGCAAATTTGATAAATTTTATCATGATAGTTATGAATATGGAAAGCTGAGATTTATAATCTCAGCTTTCTGCAACTATTTTATAAGTTTAAGCTTTCTTAAACATAAATTGACAACAATTTCATCTACGGCATCTCTAAACCATCCGCCAATTGTCTCTCCAATATCATATGCAGTCCCATTATGACCTCCATTGATTTGATAAAGTTCTTTCGCATTTAATTCTCTTAAATTTTCCATATTAATTATTTTTAAAATTATTTTTTTCTTGTAAAACCTGACCAAAACCCTCTGCAAAAATCTTCTACTGCATGAAAAGTTTCATCCATTCGTTTCCAATTATAATTGCCTGTATACGGTAATTCTCCACCAGAGATAGAAACTAATTCATCGATTTTTAGTTCTCTTAAATTTTTCATAATTTTTTTGGTAATTAATTTATTTCCCCCTACTCTAAAAAGGTTTTTCGGGTGCCACCAGATTTGCGCTTATCTGATGGTAAAATTATCAGTAAGTTGGATACTCGGCAATACTACATAGGGAGTAGTTTTGTAGTATTTTTGTCGTATTTACGGTAATTATTTTAGATTTTTTATTCTTTTTTATGGAAAAATGCGGGGAAGGGAGTGTCCGAGGAGCCATCAGGGTTAGGATTATCTTTGATGCAAATAAATGAATAATTCGATATTTTCAAAAAATTAATTTGTAATTAACTCGCCATGCAGAATTATCAATTCCTCTATTGATGTATTTAAATGATTATTTATAGGCTAGACTAAAGTTTTTTACTAAAATTAATATGGAAGCTACGGCTATTTTTTGAATGGATAATTGATTTGAAATACAATAAGTGAGTAGTTTAAGGTGTTAATTTTTTTTAATATAAAATCATGTGGTGATTTTATATAATTCTTCCATAATAAAATAAGTAGCTGGTTGCGCCCCCCTTTCAACATGACAATCTATCCATTCGAGAAGATTCGGGTTATTTAAGAGACTACGAAATTCTGTCTTCAGATAATTTTTCAAATTCTCATTCGAAGCACTTATTTCATCCCATATGGTTTCTCTGTTTTCTAAGACATAAATTATATCTTCAAAATCTTGACTCGTTCTCCCATCATTCTGTCCGCGATCTTTATGAGCTTCTAACTTTGTGGCAATAAAATAAGGTGCACTCAATATTTTAACTACACAGCAATCATCGATCTGATAATTTACAGCATTTTCGAAACCCTCCGGATACCAAATGTTAGAAAATCCAATTGAAGGGTCATTTGTTGGCATAATATCAACGATAATTCCTTGAATTCGGTAACGACATATTACTCCTGATTCTATGTCGTGTGAAAATCCAATTAATCTCAATTTTTCTTAAAGTTCAACCCGATTGCTATAATTGACTATTTCTATGATAACGTCCACGTCGTCTGTTGGTCTGACTTCTAAAACTGGCTTATCTGGATAAAGAGATATGGTAGCTCCTCCGACAAAAACTACTTATTCTTTCAAACTATCTAATGCGTTTGCAACAACTTTAATTCTTACCGTGTTCAAGTGATGATTCATGTAAAATATTATCATTAAGTTCTTTTACGGCATATTTAATTTCTCTTACTTTTCCAACTCGGATAATATCAACTAAAGCTAATAATTTATAAAATTCTTGGTCTAGCTTTACAGCTTCTACTTGTTTTTTGTAAAATGGTTCAATCTCTAGCCCCATTAATTCTCCTTTACTATCGGGCCAAACATAATTCATTTCACTAAGAAAGATTTTTTTTATTTCCGGATGAGAATGAGCAGTTGGAATTCCTCGTACAAGAGATCCAGGATGTTGAGGGAAAACATATTGTACACCATGTTCTAAGAATTCTAACAAATTCTGACGATGAATCTTTTTTTTGTTATGGTCTATCAGTCCCGCTATCCGACTCCTATTCAAAGACTCGGAAATTTCTGAAATACTTATGCTTAACAAATTCGCAAGCCCTACCAATTGCCAATTCTCACTTTTCATAGATACAATTTTCAAAAGAATAGCCACATCTTGGGGGCGCATACCATTATGTTTTCTCATGGCACAAATATAAAATTAATTTCTCATTTCGCAATTCGCGAAATGAGAAATTATACAATAATCTTTTTTTGAAATATTTGTACTCTTGTCATATCTCCCATTGGCGTTGTCAAAATCCCTATTTATAGCTGCTTAAAAAATATTTTGTTCGCAATAACCGAGATCGCAACATTTTTTTGTTTTGGAATATCTTGATAGCTTAGTGAACACTCTCCTTGTCTCTTCTACCTTGTCTCTTCTACCTTGTCTCTTCTATCTTCTCTCTTCTCTCTTCTATCTTGTCTCTTCTATCTTCTCTTCTATCTTCTATCTTCTCTCTTCTATCTTCTCTCTTCTATCTTCTCTCTTCCTTACATTTTTCTCTTAAAAAGCGGCACGGTACTGCAAGGCTCGCCGAAAAATAGGCTTTTCACTATGGGACGAAGTTTGTGGCTAAGTTGGACATAAGCGT
>JBILRJ010000041.1:0-16399 GCA_044372695.1 Spirosomataceae bacterium | reverse complement strand
CAAACTTGACAAACCTTTTGAAATATTTATGAAAAGAAGAACGTTTATCCAAACTGCTGGGCTATTAGGAGCAAGTACAAAACTAAAATCTATGCCAAATAAAGCAATCGAACCCTTGATCATTGCTACTTGGAAAAACGAAAAAGCGACCATCGCTGGTTATGAAAAATTGATGCAAACGGGATTAGCCCTTGACGGTGTAGAAGCGGGAGCACGCATACCAGAAGCTGACCCAAATGATACTTCAGTTGGTTACGGGGGATATCCTGACAGGGATGGTCATGTCACCCTGGATGCCTGCATCATGGATCACAAAGGAAATGCAGGATCGGTTACCTTCATTCAGAACATCATGCACCCCATTTCAGTAGCACGTGCCGTAATGGAAAAAACACCGCACGTTATGCTTTCTGGAAAAGGAGCTTACGATTTCGCCATTTCTCAAGGATTTAAGCATGAAAATCTATTGACAGAAAAAGCCAAAAATGCATGGGAAGAATGGAAAAAGGAGTCGAAATACGAGCCCGTTATCAACATAGAAAGACACGATACCATTGGATTATTGGGCATTGGAAAAAATGGGGAAATTGCGGGAGCTTGTACCACCAGCGGACTAGCCTTTAAAATGCATGGTCGGGTTGGCGACTCACCCATCATTGGTGGGGCAGTTTTTTGTGATGACGAAGTAGGTGGAGCCTGCGCTACGGGATTGGGAGAATTTGTGATGAAGACCTTGGGTTCCTTTTTGATTGTTGAATTTATGAGACAGGGCAAATCACCTCAGCAAGCTTGTGAGGAGGCCGTAAACCGAATTGTAAAAAGATATAAATACCAAGAATTCCAGGTCGGTTATTTGGCCATCAATAAAAAAGGAGAATATGGAGCCTATGCTATTCAAAAAGGTTTTAATTTCACAATTACAAAAAATGGAATTACTCAAGTAATCGAAAGTAAATCTTATATGTCATAAGTAAATGGTCCAATGATAAAGGAAAAAACGACAAAAAAATCTGCTGTTAAAAGTAAACTTCTGATTGAAGTAGCCTGGGAAGCTTGCAACCAAGTAGGAGGAATTTACACCGTTATTCGAACGAAGGTTCCCTCCATGGTAGAAAAATGGGGAGATGATTATTTACTTTTAGGACCTTATGTCTCCCAAACTGCTGCTGCGGAATTTGAACCATTGGCTTTCCCTGAAGATACTGCTCTTGGAAAATCACTCCAATGGATGCGTGATCAGGGCTATGGAGTTCATTATGGCAATTGGCTGATTACCGGGAAACCGAAAATCGTTTTATTTGACATAAAGAGCATCATAGATCAAGTCGATGCCATCAAAGGGCGATTGTGGTTAGATCACAAGATTTCTACCTTGGGTGCAGAAGATTTGGTTTCTCAGACCATTGCATTAGGTGAATTGGTTCGTTTATTTCTTACTCAATTTGCCATTGAGACAAACAACAAACAAGATCTGATTGTCCATTTTCATGAATGGATGGCTTCCACTTGTTTACCAGATTTGAAAAAAAGTAAAGTAAAAATTTCGACTGTTTTCACCACACATGCCACCATGTTGGGTAGGTATTTGGCGGGAAATATTCCAAATTTTTATGACGTATTGGACACATTTGATTGGGCCGTCGAAGCAAAAAATTATGGGATAGAGGCACAAGCGACTTTTGAGCGACTTGCTGCTCAAAAAGCAGATGTCTTGACCACCGTTTCGGATATTACAGCCAAAGAATGCCAATATTTTTTGGGTAGAATTCCAGAAATTATCCTTCCCAATGGACTAAACATCCAGCGATTTGCCGCTTTGCATGAGCATCAAAATCTACACTCTAAATACAAAGAAAGCATCTCCGATTTTGTCATGGGGCATTTCTTCCCCAATCAGCCATTTGATTTGGAACAAACTTTGTATTTCTTTACTTCAGGCAGATTCGAATATTCGAACAAAGGATATGACATGACCTTGGATGCATTAGAAATTTTGAATCGAAAAATGAAAGAAGCGGGTAGTAAGAAAACCATCATCATGTTTTTCATTACTAAACAACCTTATCATTCCATTGATCCAGAAGTATTGCATTCCAGGGCAGTATTGGATGAAATTAGGGAAAATTGCCATTCGATTGAAAAAACGGTTGGTGATAAATTATTCCAAGCCTCCGCCGCGTCAGATGACATGCAACTCCCTGATTTAAACCAATTTGTGGACGAATATTGGAGATTACGTTTACGTAGAACCGTTCAAACATGGAAATCGAAAAATAGGCCAAAGGTAGTAACACATTTATTGAAACAAGAGGATGATATTACCCGAAATTTAGAGCGTACTCAATTATTGAACAATGCGGATGATAAAGTAAAAATTGTTTATCATCCTGACTTCATTGTTTCAACGAATCCTTTGTTTGGTTTAGATTACGGCCAATTTGTTAGAGGTTGCCATTTGGGCGTTTTCCCTAGTTACTATGAGCCGTGGGGGTATACTCCATTGGAATGCATGGCAAGAGGTGTTCCAACGGTCACTTCAGATCTTTCAGGCTTTGGCGATTACATGATGCAGATTATGCACGATTATGAGCAATGGGGCGTTGGCGTAGTCAATCGGAAATCACAATCTTATCAAGAAGCGGCTGAACAATTAGCCAATTTCTTATTCAGATTTGTACAACAATCCCAAAGAGATCGTATCATGCAACGAAACCGAGTGGAAAGCATAGCGGATACTTTTGACTGGTCAAATTTGAGAAGTTATTATGATACCGCGCATGAATTGGCGGTATTGAAAAAAAGAAAATAACGATTTAGGTAATAGGTAGTAGGTAAAAGGTAGTAGGTAAAAGGTAATAATGCGAATTAAGGGTTGAAATAAGTATTTAAATTCCGTAATAATGGATTGAGGATAAGCCAATCCTGAATTACAATGCAATTTATTGGCTAATTCCTTTTCTAAGGCATTTCTTTTTTTGAAAAAAAAGAAACAAAAAAACTTTTTCTTTAGCTTAATCCAAGACGAATCAGTCAGCTAGCGCTGACTGACCGATTTTCACTCCGCTCTCGGCTATTTTCTTTGACCCTGTCGCACAGAGCCCATGCGCATTGTCAAAGCTCCGCCTTGCCGCTGCGTTCAAATCTTTCGTTAGGATTAAGCTTTGGCCATAAATGATTTTTTCAACAAATGATCACAATGTTTTTTAACCCTTAATTCGCATTAATAGGTGATAGTTAAAAGGTAATTGGGGGAAATTACCTATAATTCGGGAGTTTTGTCATTTTCAGAGCTCTTAACTATTGCCTCATACAACTTTTTTACCTATCACCTATTACCTTTTACCTACTACCTATTACCTCTTACCTCTATTACCTCTTACCTCAATTCGGGTCCACATCTACCACCACGCTAACACCTTTGAAAGTTTTGGTGGCCTTGATTTCATCCAATTCCTCCCTCAATAAGTTTTTGAATTTGGCCAAAGCGAGTCCTTTTTCTATTTTGATTAAAATTTCCATCACAAACTGATTTCTGACACGCTCAATGAGTGGTTTTTCAGGTCCTAGAACTCTTCCATACCCAAATTTTGATTTTAACAGACTTCCCATTTCTTTGGCAGCCTGTTCCACGATGGGCGCATCAACGTGCTTGATCATGATTTTGATTAATCGACTAAATGGAGGATAATGATAACCTTCGCGTTCTTGAATTTCTTCAGCATACAATGATTCAAAATCATTGTTTTGGATAAATTCGAAAATTCGATGTCCGGGTTGATTCGTCTGTATGAACACTTGTCCTTGTTCCGCTCTCCTCCCCGCTCTTCCTGCTACTTGTGTCATTAATTGAAAGGCTCGTTCATGTGCTCTAAAATCAGGGAAATTAATGGACTTATCTGCATCAAAAATGGCCACTGTTGAAAGGCCTTCAAAATCCAAACCTTTGGCAACCATTTGAGTCCCTACAATCACATCAATATTACCAGATTGAATTTCAGCAATTAAGGAATTAAAAGCAGTTTTGGAACGGGTTGTGTCCAAATCCATCCGTCCAATTCGAGCATCTGGTAAGTGCAATTGTAATTCCTCTTCTATTTTTTCTGTTCCATAACCCATGGTTTTCAATTGCGTGCTTCCACAAGCGGCACATCTTCGCAGCAAACCTTCTTTGTACCCACAATAGTGACAACGCAATTCTTGATCTTTGGAATGATAGGTCAAACTTACGTCGCATTGCGTACAAGAAGCGATCCAATCACAATCTTGGCATTGCAAATAAGGCGAATACCCTCTCCTATTTTGAAACAATAAACTTTGTTTTCCTTTGTTAAAATTTTCCTTCAAAACTTCAATTAAATCCAAGGAAAAACCGCCATTCATTTGTTTCATTTTCCCAGCAGATTTGGTATCAATCAATTGAATAGTTGGCAATTGAGCAGTTCCATAACGTTCCTTCAATTGAACGAATCCAAATTTCCCTTCTTTGGCCTGAAAATAGGTCTCCATGGAGGGAGTTGCTGAACCAAGTAAAACTTTAGCACCATGATTTTTAGCTAAAACCATGGCTACATCTCTGGCATGATAACGGGGTGCTGGGTCTTGTTGCTTAAAAGAGGACTCATGCTCTTCATCTACAATGATTAATCCTAGGCTAGAAAAAGGCAAAAAAATGGAGGAACGTACTCCTATGACAAATGGATATTTTCCCTCCACAATCGACTTCCAAACCTCTACCCGTTCATTATCTGAGAATTTGGAATGATAAATGCCCACTTGCTCTCCAAAAATACGCTTTAATCGAATGACAATTTGCGTGGTCAAAGCAATTTCAGGTAACAAATACAAGACTTGATCCCCATTGGCCAAGGCTTCTTGGATCAATTTGATGTAAATTTCTGTTTTTCCGCTTCCCGTAATTCCATGTAAAAGAACGACTTCTTTTTGTTGAAATTCCTGCAAAATGGATTGATAAGCGGCTTTCTGTGGAATATTTAATTCGACAGATTGCGTTTCAAAGTCATCAGCATCTTGTCCAAATCGAGAAATAATGACTTCGAAAGATTCAAAAATTTGATTTTTAATCAAGGTTTTCAAGGAACTTTCGGACAAATCTCCATCGGAAAAACTGGATTTCTCCAATCCTTTTTGATTCAATTCAGGTTGTCGGAGGACCGGAATAAATCGCAAATAATGCAACAAAATGGCTATTTGCTTCGGTTTGTCTTCCAAAAGCTTAATGAGTTCCAGTAATTTCTCATTACTCTGCCATTCCTGACAAAGACGTATTTTCCGGATTACTTTGGGCGTATAGCGATCTTTTAATTCATCAAAAATCAAAATCGCACCTTTTCCTACCATGGATTTAATGATGTGATAAGGGCTCTTTACATCCGCTATTTTCGCGATTTCATCATAGACCAAAGCACCTTTTTCTTGTAAAATTTGCTGGACCAAAACCTCCTTTTCATTGAGTATTTCGGGGTCATCGAATGAAGGATTTAATTGCACTTTAGATTGACTGGATATTTTCAAACCAGCCGGCAAAGCCACTTGAAATACTTCACCTGGATAACATAAATAGTATTCCGCTACCCAATGAAATAATTTAATTTGCGCCATTGTCACCAAAGGACTATCATCCAATACTTCTAATAGGTATTTGGCTTGATAGTTTTTGGGTGGTTTGTTATGAATTTCAAGAATCAAACCCGTCAAGACTTTGGAAGTTCCAAAAGGCACCACTACCCGTATGCCCATCTGCATATGTTCATTCCAAAGCCTCGGCACCCGATAGGTAAAATGCCTAGGAATGGGCAGCGGCAAAAGCACATCGACAAATAAGGTTGACTCTTCTGAATCCAGCAGTGACATTTTAAAAATTTGATTTTACAAAGAAAAACAAAAAGTTTGTTAAATAGCTTTGAAAGAAAAACACCTATAACTTTTTAAAAATTTTCTTTTCACCCAAAATCCAAATGGGGGTCTGGGAACCTTCCAATAAGGCTCTTTTTTCTCTGGAATAAAATTGGATGTGTTTCAACGCTTCATCTACATCATCGGTAAAAAGGATTTGTTCGTAATCGCTAGCCCCTACCGTTTTTTCTTCAATCAATTTTTCCAAAAACTCCATCATTTTACTGTGATGATCTAAACCCATGACAACCACAGGAAAATGCTGAATTTTGCCGGTTTGAATCAAAGTGATGACCTCAAAAAACTCATCCAAAGTTCCCAATCCGCCTGGCATCACCACAAAACCCGTAGAATATTTTCGCAATAATTCTTTGCGCACAAAAAAGTATTTAATGTCCACCATTTTATCCAAATAAGGATTGGGCTTTTGTTCAAAAGGCAACTCAATGTTGCAGCCCAAAGAAAGCCCACCTGCATTTTTTGCTCCTTTATTGGCTGCTTCCATGATTCCCGGCCCACCGCCTGTCATGATTGCAAATCCTTTTTGGGCCAATTTCTCAGCCATTTCCTCGGCCAATTGATAATACTCATGTCCAGGCTGGTAACGCGCCGAACCAAAAATGGTGATACAAGGCCCAATAAAATGCAAATTTCTAAATCCTTTGATAAATTGAAGCATCACTTCCAAGGAAAAGGTAAATTCCTGCCAACGAGAACGTGGTCCTTTTAAAAAATCGCCATCACTATTTTGTTCCATAAAAATTAATTTGGGTTAATTTAAACAATATTTTCTTACTTTAAGGGGAAAAATCGCACAATACGATGAAACCTATCTTAACACTCTTGTTTTATATCAGTACATTTTATGCACTTAATGCTCAATACTCAAATGCTAAAATGGATTTTCTGGTTTACCCTAATCCAGAAAAGTCAAGCATCACAGAAACGGATCGTGTGATCACCTTAGAAAACGGATTAGTTCGAAGAACATTTTACAAAGGTGCTAATTTAGTTTGTTTTGATTTTCAAAATTTGACTAACCAGCAACAATTGATTCGTGCTATACAAGCAGAAGCCAAAGTAAGCATCAATGGAATTTCTTACCAAATTGGAGGTTTGCATGGACAAAAAGAGCGGGCCTATTTATTGCCTAAATGGCTAGGAGATTTCACGAGTCAAAAAGAAGATTTTCAATTCATCGGACTTGATAAATATGAGAAAAAACCCTTTATAAATTGGAAGAACACGACTTGGGCCAGTAATCCGAACCAAGCCAAAGGAAAACATTTGGTCTTGCATTTCATTTCTCAATTACCCGAATTAAAGGGTTTGATGGTCGATGTCCATTATGAAATCATTGACCATTTACCTTTGATCATCAAATGGGTTAGCATTGAAAATAAATCCCAACAAACGTTTTCAATTGACCGTGTGGTAAATGAAGTTCTTAGTTTGGTAGAAGAAGAAAGCGCAGTGGTAGGGAAACCTAGTGAAATGAAAAAACAACACGGCATTTATGTTGAAACAAATTATGCCTTCAACAACGCCATGCGATATGATATCAGTGACCAAACTACCCATTGGAACACAGAACCGACTTATACCTCCCAAGTAAATTATAATTTCGAAACCCCTTGTCTTTTAGAAGTTTATCCAGAAAAAGCACCGGGGATTGATCTGAAACCTGGAGAAACCTTTCAATCGCCTCGGACACATGAATTATTGATGGATTCTTATGACCGCCAAAGAAGAGGTTTGGCCATTCGTAAAATGTATCAGACCATTGCACCTTGGACAAGTCAAAATCCCATATTCATGCATTTGGTGAGTAAAAATGATGAGGAAGTAATTCGAGCGATTGATCAATGCCAAGAAACAGGTTATGAAGCAGTTATTTTAAGTTTTGGTAGTCATCTAGAAATGGAAAATAATGCTCCTTCCAATTTGGCAAGATGGAAAAAACTAGCCGATTATGCTCATCAAAAAGGGATTCTATTGGGTGGATATTCTTTGTTTAGTAGTCGGAAAATCGGTCCAGAAACCGATGTCATTGATCCCAAAACAGGCAAAACAGGGGGTGCCTTTTTCGGAAATGCACCTTGTTTTGGCAGTCAATGGGGATTAAATTACCGAGATAAAATCAAGCAATTTTTTACCGAAACGGGATTTGACATTTGGGAAAACGACGGCCCATATCCTGGAGATGTATGTGCATCAAACACGCATCCGGGCCATGTGGGATTGAAAGATTCACAATGGCGACAAATGGAAATTCAAAAAGAATTGTATCGGTGGTTAAATGAAAAAGGGGTTTACATCAATGCTCCTGACTGGTATTTTTTAGATGGTACGCATAAAATAGCGATCGGATACCGGGAAGTGAATTTTTCACTTTCGCGAGAACAGCAAAAAATCTTAAATCGGCAGAACATCCATGATGGCACAATCGAAAAAACGGCCAGTATGAGTTGGGGATTTGTTCCTTTAACCAAATACCAAGGAGGTGGACCGGAGGCGGTTTTGGAGCCTTTGAGCGAACATCTGAAAGACTATGAGCAATTGATGGTCCAATATTATGGTGCTGGCGTACAAGCCTGTTACCGAGGGCCTAGGTTATATGATACAGAAGAGACAAAAAAAGTCGTCATTAAAACAATTAATTGGTACAAAAAATACCGCGACATCTTAAACGCAGACATGATTCAATTGAGGAGAGCCGATGGACGCGATTGGGATGGCTTTATCCATGTAAATCCCAAATTGAAAGAAAAAGGATTCATAATGTTGTACAATCCCAAAAATGAAAAAATCATTCGAAAAATAAAAGTTCCATTATATTACACAGGAATACAAGATAAAGCCTTGTTGACCGATAAAAATGGCAAAAAAACAAGCTATAAATTAGATACACAAAAAGATATTGAGTTGAATGTTCAGATAGATGCCAATTCATTTACTTACTTTGTAGTAAATTAAAAATACAAATTGAAAATAATCGTCATTGGAGGAGGAGCAGCAGGATATTTTGCTGCCATAAGTGCAAAAGAAGGAAATCCCAGCGCACAGGTTCAAATTTTTGAAAAAACCAGCAAGGTTTTGGCTAAGGTAAAAGTTTCTGGAGGAGGACGATGCAATGTCACCAATGCCACATTCAACAATCGCTTATTGGCAGAAAAATATCCTCGCGGAGAAAAATTCATGCGAAAAGCTTTTGAACAATTTGATGCACAGTCGACGGTAAAATGGTTTGAAGACCGAAAAGTACCCTTAAAAACTTATCCAGATTTATGCATTTTTCCTGAGTCGAATGATTCACAAACCATTGTGAGTTTGTTTCAAACAGAGGCTTATCGACTAGGGATTGATGTGTTTTTATACCATGGAGTAGAAGAAATAGACCAGGTTGAAAATGGATTTGAGTTGACTTTAAAAGATTCCAAGGTATTTACCAACAAAGTTATTGTGACGGTTGGTGGACAACCGAAATCCCATCATCTGAATTGGATAGAAAAATTGGGACATCGAATCATTTCACCCGTTCCTTCTTTATTCACCTTTAACATGCCTAATGAAGACATCAAAGATTTGATGGGAATAGTGGTAGAAAAAACAAAGGTTCGAATTGAGGGGAAAAAATTGATTGGCTCAGGTCCATTATTGATTACCCATTGGGGGATGAGTGGGCCCGCAATACTACAATTATCTGCTTGGGGAGCTCGGATATTGGAAGAATTAAATTACGATTTTTCGATATTGGTCAATTGGTTAGACGAAACGAAAGAACAAGATTTACGAAATCAAATGAGTTTGAACATCAAAGAACATGGTGGCAAAATGCTTGGAAATTGGAATCCATTTCCTTTTCCAAACCGTTTTTGGTCTTACTTATTGCAAAAAAACGAAATCCCAACAAGTACCCGTTGGGTAGATTTAAATGGTAAAAATATCAACAAATTGGTCAATACCTTGATCAATGATCGCTACAAAGTAAAAGGCAAAACCACCTTCAAAGAAGAATTTGTCACCGCAGGAGGAATCGATTTGGAGGAAATAGAGGTGAAATCCATGGAAAGCAAAATGTGTCCTGGTTTATATTTTGCGGGAGAAGTGATGGATATTGATGGCATCACAGGAGGCTTTAATTTTCAAGCGGCTTGGACAACGGCTTGGATCGCAGGAAAAAATGCCGCGAATTAGGTAAGAGGTAGTAGAGTCGACCCTAGCGGTCGACTTAGGTAAGAGGTAAGAGTAGAGCCAACCCTTGCGGTCGACTTAAGTAAAAGGCAATTTTGGCAATCAATAATAAAAATTACAATTTTTGAAACTATATTTACAATTATCAAAAACCTTTTTATGAAAAATACTTACCAAAAAATACTTGGTCTTTCGATCTTAATTTCCATGTCTGCCAACTTGATGGCCATGAAAAATGAAACTCCCAAAGTTGATGAATCCATTAAACTTCCTGCTCGATTCAAAGCAGAAATTTTGGCGACTGAATTAGGTGCAACAAGGCATTTAACCGTAGCAAAAAATGGAGATATCTATTTGAAATTATCCAAATTGAAAGACGGAAAAGGTATTTACCGATTGAGAGACACCAATAAAGATGGTGTAATCGATGAAAAAACAATGTTTGGTAATTATACGGGAACAGGTATCTTGTTGAAAAATAATTATTTATATGCTTCCTCCAATAAAGGTTTGTATCGTTATCTTTTGAATGAAAAAGAGGAGGTAATTGACACTGAAAACCCTGAAAATATCGTAGATGGATTATTGGATCATGGAAGAGACAATGCCAAAACTTTTTCCATCGACAATAAATCGAATGTGTACATTACCATTGGTTCAGACAATGATGCTTGTCGGGTAAAAGGTACAGGAAAAGGAATGATACCTTGCACGATTTTAGATTCAGCTGGAGGTATTTGGCGTTTTAATGCAGATAAATTAAACCAAACATTCAAAGATGGTCACAGATATGTGACAGGCTTGAAAAATGCGGTAGGACAAACTTGGAACTTCAAAACAAATAGTTTATTTGCTACTGCTCATGGAAGAGGCGTTTTTCACGATTTTTACCCACAATATTATACTCCAGCACAAAGTCAAATCATTCCAGCGGAAACAGTTTATGAATTCAAAGATGGAGACGATGCAGGCTGGCCTCAAATTTATTACGACCAATTCCAAAAGAAGAAAATCTTAGCTCCAGAATACGGCGGAGATGGCAAAAAAACCGCTGGAGAAAATGCGGTCAATCCAAAGGTAGCCTTCCCTGCACATTTAGGTCCAAACGACATCATGTTTTACACAGGGAACATGTTTCCTTCTAAATACAAAAATGGTGCATTTGTAGCATTTCATGGTCAATCGGCTGAATTAAAGAAAGGTTATTTTGTGGCATTTGTACCATTTGTGAACGGAAAACTTTCCGACAAATGGGAAATATTTGCAGACAATTTTTCCGGTCAAGATTTAGCAAAACCAACAGGTCCCATTGAACACCGCCCATGCGGTTTAGCTCAAGGACCAGACGGCGCCCTATATGTTTGTGACGATTTAGGTGGTACGGTTTATAAAATTAGTTACCAATAGAAGAGAGGAAACTAGAAGAGAGAAAACGGGAAGAGAAAACATTGAGAGGAGTAAACATCTTCTCTCTCCTCATTTTCTCTCTTCTCTCTTCTCATTTCCTCTCTTCCAAATCAATTAACCCTAAAACTATAAACCATCGTTGGGGTACTGGATTGTCCATCACTGGATTTGATCGACCAATAATAAATGCTATTAGCTGTTACAGTAGCTGAAACATTGGAAACGGTTGTTTTAATTGGGCTAACCTGTCTTTTTTCCACTTTCATTCGATCTGTATCGAGAAAAACTTCATAACTAAGAGAAGGGCTATCTGGATCAGACCCAGACCATTGCAAATTCAATTTACCAGAGTTGGCAAACACCGTTGCACCCGAAGCAGGATAAATAATACTTGCTGGAAAAGGTGCATATTGAGTAATACCATTTCCTGATAAATAAAAATTCCAAGTAGGACTCGATGAAGTACCTTTTGTTTTGCTCCATTTAGAAATCACATGCCAAGAATAAGGCACTCCTCGATACAAAGTAACTTTCGCGCGGTCCCCTTTCACGTTTTGAGTTTTTAGATCATTGGTGGTCAAATCCTTAACTACCAAATCATAACTTTCTGCATCCTCAGAAGTATTCCAAGAAAAAAGCACATCACTGCTGTAAGAATTATAGGATTCACCAGGTAAACAAATACTGCTGTTATCTGGCTTTAAAAGACTTACCGCTGTGGGAGCTTTTAATTCCACAGGACTCGGAGCAGGGCTGATGCCGTCGTCAGATTTACTGCAAGCAATCAAAACAACAAACACCCACAAAAACGCTAGTAATTTTTTCATAGTTTAATCACTTTACAAATTTGATTAACGGTTTCGGATTTAATTTGAATCATGTACATGCCTGAATTCAGGGAACTTAAATCGATGTCCATGTATCGCTCCATGTTCACTTCTTGTGAATTCATTTGCAACAATTGTCCAGCCGCATTCAAAAGACTGTAGTCGACTTTCCGATCTTTTCCTTCAATGTAAACCCGTACAGGCCCTTGTGTCGGGTTGGGGAAACAAGTTACATTTTCAGAAATAAATATTTCTTTCTTGTAACTCCCTTGACATGATTGAGTTGTTTTAACTTGTAACACATTTAATCCAGCCGTTAGATTTGCCTTCCATTGATTTCCCACCACTTTTGTTTCCACCTCGTTTAATAACACAATGTATTCATCTGAGCCGGTCAAATTCAAGGCCAATGATTTTTGCTGAGTATCAACGACCGATTGAACTTTCAATGGTGCCGGTTCAACCACTTTTAGCTCAAAAGTTTGCTGATAATTAGCCACATTTTCGATTTTCAGGCTCAAGGAATATGTCCCCGTACCTAAAGAAGTTAGACCAATTTCTTTGGAACCTTTAGGTATTTTCAACTCTTTGAAAAAGTTATTCGGGCCTTGAACAGCAATCAAATACGTGTAATTTCGATCAACAACACTTATTTTTATCGCTCCATTAGAAGAGCCAATGCATGTAGATGACAAGGACTCTACCACGTAATTGGTGGGAGCCATCGTGAAAATGGCGCAACCGCTAACATCTACAATAGTTCCAGCAGGGGTATCTGGACATTTATCATACATATCCGCCACGCCATCGTTATCCATATCTATGAAAGCTGGCTTGATCAATTGAATGGGATTAAATTCCCGGTACATGACCTCATTGGTATTGCTTTTAGAAGAACCAAGCCATTGATTCAAAATCGAAGAATAGGATTGACGGAAATCAAATTGCAAAGGAAACACATAGTTGTTTTTGTAATTGGAAGGGATTACAGGATTCGTACCAATCACACCAGATTGCACCGCATTACCAAAAACAAACATCGGCGCAACCGTGCCATGGTCTGTTCCCGTACTGCCATTGGCATGTATGGTTCTCCCAAATTCAGACATGGTGACTCCCACCACTCGATCACCTAAATTCTCCGCATCCAAATTTTTCATCAAAGTAAGCACTGAATCGTTGATCTGCTTCAATAGATTGGCATGTTGTCCTTTAGCAGTGTCAGCTGAATCAACTTGTTGATTGTGTGTGTCAAAACCTCCTAAGCGCACCATGTAAACCCTGGTGTTCAATCCTCCAGAAATCAGTTTTTGAACGATTCTCATTTGATTCCCCAATTCATTACTGGGAAAAGCAAAAGGTGTTTTCCCTTTGGCAAAAACATCTTTCACTACTTGTCCATATAACTGAGATTGTTTACCAATCAACTGTAAATAGGCCAATTTAGATCCCTGCAAGGTGCTAGGATAGGTATTGGTAAAAGGATTCATCAGTTTATAAAACTGATCGGGGTTATTGTAGATTAAACTGGTAAAAGAATTTTGCCCTTTGAAAAGTAAAGTAGATTGACCACCAATTTCAATGGATAATGGATGAGGAAAGAGGTTATTGGGGTAAGCTTGCGGATAATTCGGATGCTGGGATTCGGTATATCTTGCCATCCAACCAGTAGCTAAGTTTTGATCGGAATTGGATCCGGTCATCCAAATATCTGTGGATTGAAAATGCGAATAATTGGGTTTAGCGTAACCTACCGATTGAATTACGGCCAATCGATCTTCATTGATCAAGGAATTAAATCCTTCCAAAGATGGATGAAAACCAGTAGGTCCATTTTTTATTGGAATAACCTTTTTTTCATCAATCAAAATCTTAGCTCTAACTTTCGTCAAATTACCATATTGATCTAAAGGAATGACTGTATTTAAACCATCATTTCCACCGTCTAAACGAATGATGATTAAAATCTTATTTTTCTCTATTGTATTTGAGAGCACCGAATTTTGATCCATCAATTGATCAAAACCCCAATTGGGCAAAATACTTGGCAAAGCTGCCAAATGCGCCATATTGTGCAAAAAATCTCGTCTATTTATCTGTCCCATCTTAGTGTAGTTGAGCTTCTCCTAATTGAAAAATATAACCAAAAGCAGGGGCCAATCGATTTTGAACAACTTGGCGATTTTCATTACTTGGGTTCACTCTGAAGTTGTCCCAAGCGCTTCTCCAATAACTCACATTGGGATTCCCTTGCATGATTTTTGCCCATATTTGTAGTTTGTCTGATTCACTAATGGGTATACCAATTAAGCGATCCACTAACTCATTAATCAAGGCATCAACATCTCCCGGATTAGAAAATTTAGCGATGTAATCCGCGTTATCTACTCTGATTTGCCAACCCTTTTTCGTGCTGTTATTGTAGTATACATAATTACCGAAATTGCAAAGTGAGTCGGTATATTGATTTCGTTTGATGATGGTTTCTGAATTGATCCAAAACAAATCAAAGGCCGGAGCTTGGTAATAAGCCGGCCAACCTGCTACATTGGGAGGATCTCCAAATTTCATCCCCATGTTTTGAGAGGTCGATTGAAAATGGGCGAACTTTTTGTATTGATAATACAAATCCTTGTCCGCATAAGGAATTTTCACCCGGTTTTCATCCAACAAGGGCAAATCAAACTCCTTACCCAAGCCAATCATGAAATCAAGTGGAGATTTAATCAAAGAATTGTAAAAAATGGTATCATAAAAATGTTCACTGCTTAATAACACTTTCAAAACAGCCGATATTTGAAAATTGTTTTCCCGAAATACCTTGGCCAAAGGAGTAATGATATTGGTCTCAACCGATGCGTCAATCAGCGGATTGACAAAAAAAGCATAAATTTTTCGACAGATGAATTTAGCACATTCATTGGTTGCAAAAATCATGTCTATGGCCTCATTTAGCTCTCTCAATGCCCCGTCAGGTGTAGCTCCTCCTTTTATTTTCTTGTTACCATAAAATTCAGAAAACTGCTTATCTCCTGTATCATGATTATTGATATTCATTTCAGCCACTATTTTGCCGTCCAATCGAATGGCATTATTGTAATTGAAGGTCCAACCAGTTAATAAGCGAGCCATTTCATTGACATCATTTTGGGTGTATTTGGAGTTTGGACCTTTTCCTACGGTAAATAATTCCTGCAGCTCCCGGGCATAATTCTCGTCCGGATTATTTTTATTATTTTGATTCCCGTTTAAATACATCAACATTTCGGGATCCAAGGTAATTTGAAGAATTAATTTCCGGTAGTCGCCAAAAGCACCCGAATATAAAGTAGCAAAGTATTGATAAGCCGCCTTAGCCACTCCCCCATCCTGAATGGAAGTAACCAACAAATTATGAAGCATCACCACCAATTTCCAGTGTATTGAAGTTTTTTGATGCACAAATTGCCTCATCAACCAAGACTTCAAGGATGTCATTCTAAATTGAGAAAGTTGATTATTGTCCGGAGTCCATTCCTTGGAAGTTGTCCAAACTTGACCTTTGGGAACATCGCGACTGATTAAATCAGCATTGTCCAAAAATTCCCCATAATAATCATTGACAGGCAACTCATAATCGCCTTGTGGTGTTAAGATTAGATCAATGGTTTGATCTAAACTTAAATTTTTAATTTCTGTATAAGATTGGTAGCTGAAACCGATCAAGGCTCTGTTCAACAAATGGAATTTTTGAGCTTTTCCAAAAGCTCCTGTGTATTTTCCTAGGCCTTTAGTCGAACTTAAGGTGCTCTGGGAAGTATAACCAATTTGCTGAAAATTGACATTTTCTTTTCGGAATAAATCCACTAAATCGGGACTTTTTTTTGAATTAGGTAATTCACCTTTAAGGGACATGCGGTTATTTATTAAAAAATACTGTTAATTTGCGTTATATCCTATTATGAAAAGACGATCATTTATTCAAAAAACATGTCCATTGCTCCTTGCTAGCCAATTAGTCCTTTTAACTAATTGCTCAAAAAACGACATGGAACCATCAAAACCCACTCCTGTCACAA
>JBILRJ010000040.1:0-16428 GCA_044372695.1 Spirosomataceae bacterium | reverse complement strand
GGACGTAAATAAATTAAACTGGCATCTTCTGATACAGCACCCACTTGTGTAGAGAACATGAGGTTAAACTGACGAACCTCCGTCCAATTAGCTGTGTTGGATACAGGACATTGGATGTTTTCATCAATGATGATTTGACGAACGCCTTCTAAATCTCCAGCATCTAAGCATTTGGCCATTTTTTGTAACAAGGCCTTTCCTCTAGCTTCGTCTCCTTCTGCGTCGTATTGAGCCGCTTTTTCTTCCAATAAGGTATCAGCACGATAACGTTTTTTGGAATCTTTGTTATCGATCATCGGATCATTGAATGAATCCACGTGTCCAGATGCCTTCCAAGTCAATGGATGCATGAAGATAGATGCGTCAATTCCAACGACATTATCGTTCAGCATGGTCATGGCTTTGTACCAAACTGTTTTTAAATTATTTTTTAATTCAACGCCATTTTGCCCGTAGTCATAAACGGCTTGCAAACCATCGTAAATTTCAGAGGAAGGGAATACGAAACCGTATTCTTTGGCGTGTGATATGATATCTTTAAGCGCGGAAGCAGTGTCTTGCTTTTTATTTTCCATTAACTAATTTCAAAATTAGATTGCAATTTACCGAAAAGTATGAAAGATTGAGGCTAAACATGTTAATTTTCTTAATTTTGTGAGCTATTTTTAAAAAATGACTAAAATTCTTTGCATTCGTTTTTCTTCTTTGGGGGATGTAATTCTCACAACACCCATTATCAGGGCTTTGAAAGCGAGGTATTCAGATGCAGAAATTCATGTGGTAAGCAAACAAAATTTTGTTTCTGTTTGGGAAAATAATCCCCATGTTTCCCAAATTCATGCTTTTTCAGGTAGTATTTGGAAATTAGCTTCTGAACTCAGAGCAGAGAATTTTGACATTGTCATAGATTTACATAAAAATATTCGTTCTACTTTGTTGTGTTTGTTGTTGGGAAAAATACCCTATCAAATCAATAAGTTTACCAAAGAACGGATGGCTTTTGTGAAAACGAAAGTGAATTTATTGCCTCAAAAACATTTAGTTGATCGCTATTTTGATGCTTTAGCTAAATTGGGGATTCAGTCTGATGGCAAGGGTTTGGACTTTTTTATCCCCAAAAATCAACAAGTTGATTTAAATGAATGGGGCATTCCGGAGAAATACATCGTTTTTGCTATTGGGGCGCAGCACATCACCAAAGTACTTTCTTATCCCAAAATGATCGAGTTGTGTGATAAAGTAGAAGGGACAATCGTCTTGATTGGAGATCAATGGGATGAGAATTTTGGATACCGTTTATCGACCTTATTTCCTGAGAAAGTATTGAATTTATGCGATAAGACCAGCATTGCACAATCCGCTTCCATCATTCAACAATCGCAATTTGCCATCGTACATGATTCCTCCATGATGCACATTGCGGCAGCTTTGCAAAAGAAAATGTTCGTTATTTGGGGAAGCACGCATAGCGGATTTGGATTTTATCCTTACCAAGCGGAATTTACTTCCATTGAAAATACGGATTTAACATGTAGGCCATGCACCACACAAGGGACCAATTTTTGTCCCTTAGATCATTTCAATTGCATGAATCAATTATCCCTAGAACCCATCATTCAAGCATCCAAAGCCATATGAAAAATGTTTCCTTTGCTTTAGTGCAATTATCCTGTTCAGAAAATGTAGCAGACAACTGGACAAAAACACTTCAGGCCATTCGTGAAGCCGCTCAAAAAGGAGCTCAAGTAATTTGTTTGCAAGAGCTATTTCAATCGGTATATTTTTGTTTTGAAGAAAAACAAGATTTTTTCCAATTGGCCGAAGAAATTCCGGGTAAATCAACGGATGTATTAGGTGAATTAGCAAAAGAATTGGGAGTGGTGATCATCGCATCTTTGTTTGAGAAAAGAGCAGCAGGATTGTACCACAATACCACGGCTGTCATTGATGCGGATGGTGCTTATTTAGGAAAATACCGCAAAATGCACATTCCAGATGATCCTGGATATTATGAGAAATATTATTTTACTCCAGGCGATTTAGGTTATCAAGTTTTTGAAACGAAATTTGCCAAAATTGGCGTCTTGATTTGTTGGGATCAATGGTATCCAGAAGCGGCTCGTTTAACGGCTTTGCAAGGGGCAGAGGTGCTGGTGTATCCAACAGCCATTGGTTGGGACATGGAAGAAAAAGACGGTGAAATAAACCGAGAACAATACCAAGCCTGGCAAACCATTCAACGCAGCCATTCCATTGCCAATGGCATTCCTGTGGTTTCAGTTAATCGGGTGGGAGTGGAGAATGGCCAACAATTTTGGGGTGGAAGTTTTGTGAGCAATGCCTTTGGGAGAGTGATATACCAAGCGCCTCATCACAAAGAAGAAGTCGCTGTAATCGACGTCAATGTGGATTCCGCTGAATATTATCGCCGCACTTGGCCTTTCTTTAGAGATCGCCGAATTGATTCTTATGGGGAAATTACTAAGAGATTTATTGATTAGATAGAGAAGAGAGAAGAGAGAAGAGAGAAGAGAGAAGAGAGAAGAGAGAAAAACCTCTTACCTCTTACTTCTTACCTATTCTATCAGATCCCCCAAAAACATCAAATAAGGCTGCAAAAAGCTTTTGGAATCGATGTCTTGAAATCGGTGGTAATTTCCGGAGAGTAGATTTTCCAAAGTGTTTTTAAGTCGCTTCCAGCGGGTTGCTGGTAAATGACCTCTTCGAGCATAGTATTGGATTTTGGTTTCTAAAGGCTCGAATTTTTCATTCGGTTTAACGTATTGAATCGAAGATCTTAATTCCTCCAACAAGGCTAATTTTTCCAAATAGGGTCTTGTCTTTTCGATGTGCGGTCTTTTAATGCGATCGAACAAATTAGGAGCTTTTGCTTGATTACCCTTTACACCCACTTGTTGCTGGGAATGCAAGCGATAGTGAATATACGCTGCGGGCAAAAAATCGATGCTGTTATCTAAAGATGCTACAAAGGCAATGTAGGCATCATGCAGGATGTCGGAAGGTAAATGACTTGGAAAGGGAATTAACTGATCAATGAAATTTTTCCGAATGCCCATGGTACAGCCGGTTACCCGATTTCCGTCCAAAAGAATTTCCAGAGCCTTGCCGGCTTTCCATTGTTTTTGTTGTTCCTCTCGAAATCGGAACGTTTGCCACAATCGTTTATCTGATTTTTGTCCAAATTCATCTACTAGAAACGCATCTGAAAAGACTACATGGGTTTTTTCATGGTTGTTGAAATAAGTAGCAATTCTTTCCAGTTTTTGTGGTTCCCAAAAATCATCTTGGTCTGCGGGAAAAATGATATCTCCAGTACACAGCGAAAAGGCTTTTTCGAAATTTCTAAAAGTTCCCAAACGCTCAGGATTCACATGAATTTGCAGGGGTAATTTATGTTTGAACTGCTCTAAAATGGCCAAAGTTTGATCTGTTGAACCTTCGTCGCAGACAATGATTTCATCTGCTGTTAAGGTTTGATCCACCAAACTAGCGAGCTGTGTTCGTAAAAATTTTTCACCATTACGGGTGCAAAGAGCAATCGATATTTTCACTTATAACCGTATTAATGTGCTTCTAACCAATTTGAACCTATCCCAATACCTGTTTCAATTTTGACCCCTATGTCCAAAGCATGGCACATGATGTGATCAATATTTTCACGAAGGTAGCTAATTTCATCTACATGCGCATCAAAGACCAATTCATCATGCACAGTCAAGATCATCTTCGATTGTAATTTTTCTTTCCATAAAAAATCTTGTACCTGAATCATGGCCAATTTAATCATATCAGCTGCAGAACCTTGAATAGGGGCATTGATGGCGTTTCTTTCAGCAAATCCACGTTCATTGACATTATTGGAAAGAATGTCTTTTAAGTATCTTCTTCTACCCAAAATCGTTTCAACAAAACCGTCTTCTCTGGCTTTGGCAATACTGTCATCCATGTAGGATTTTACTTTGGGAAATTCCAAGAAATATTGATCGATGATTTCTTTGGCCTCTGTTCTGGAAATCCCGATTTGCCCCGCTAATCCGAAGGCAGAAACCCCATAAATAATTCCAAAATTCACCGTCTTTGCCTTTCTTCTCATTTCAGAGCTTACTTCTTCCAAATCTACTTTAAATACTTTGGCGGCGGTGGCTTTGTGCACATCTAATCCCAAATTAAATGCCTCACACATGGATTCGTCTTTGGAAAAGGCCGCCATGATTCGAAGTTCTATTTGAGAGTAATCTGCTGAAAGAATTTTGAATGATTCATTTCGAGGAATGAAGGCCTTACGAATTTCTCTTCCTCTTTCAGTACGAATTGGGATGTTTTGTAAATTAGGATCTTTGGAAGATAAACGGCCAGTCGCTGTCACAGCTTGCATAAAGGAAGTGTGAATTCGTCCGGTTTTCGGACTAATCAACTGAGGCAGAGCGTCCACGTACGTTGATTTCAATTTTTGTAATTCTCTGAAATCAAGTATCATCGAGGCAATTTTGTGCTCTGCTTCCAGCTTAGACAAGATTTCTTCTCCAGTCATGTATTGACCCGTTTTGGTCTTTTTGGCTTTGGGATCCAATTTCAATTTTTCAAATAAAATCTCACCCAATTGCTTGGGAGAGGCAATGTTGAATTCTTGGCCCGCTAATTCAAAAATATTCTTTTGTACAATCTGTGAGTCGATTTCCAAGTTTTTGGAAAGGTCCTTTAAAAATGGGATGTCTAAATTGACTCCTTCTCTTTCAATACTTGACAAAACCCTGGAAAGCGGCATTTCTACCTCTTTCAATAAATGAATGGTCTTCGGGTTTTCAGCCAATTGTTTATCTAAGTGGGGTTTGATTTGCAAAGTGATATCTGCGTCCTCCGCAGCGTACTCTTTGATCAAGGATAATTCAACATCGCGCATATTGCCTTGCTTGACACCTTTTTTGCCAATGAGGTTTTCAATTGACATGGGTTCATAGGATAGGTAGGCCAAACTCATAGCATCCATGTTGTGACGTTTTTCAGGTTCAATCAAATAATGCGCCAACATGGTATCGTAAATTTCTCCTTTTATTTCGATGCCATAATTCGCCAAAACACTCATGTCGTATTTGATGTTTTGCGCTACTTTTTGAATCTGCTCATTTGCAAATAATTCTTTGAACAAATCGATTTGCTTTTGTGCCTCGCTAGGGTCTTGCGGGAAAGGAATGTAAAAGGCTTCTCCACTTCGATACGAAAACGACATGCCAACCAATTCAGCTTCCACAGCTTGTAGGCTGGTTGTTTCTGTATCAAAGCAAAAGCTCGTTTGGCGAGATAAATAGCCAATCAAGGATTTGATGGCATTTTCACCTTGCACCAAATGGTATTGATGTGCTGTATTTTGCAAGTTTTTCAAATTGCTTTGGAAGCTTTCTTCCTCTGATTCTTCTGCTGGAATGGTACTTTCAGAGGCATTCGTAGCAAACATGTCCATCTGATTGACATCTTTTTTAGGACTAGCTTTGGGTTTTGGCACTTCCGGATCGTTTGTTTCTCCAAGAATCCTTTTGCGCAAAGTTCTGAATTCCAATTCCTCTAACAAAGGCTCTAACAATGCCTTATTGGGTTGGGTAGCAAGTAATTTTTCTTCTTCGTATTCGATAGGTACTTCCAATAAAATTCTGGCTAGATGTTTGGAAAGAATCCCTTGTTCTTTAAAATTGATCAGGTTTTCTTGCAATTTCCCTTTTAATTGATCGGTATTTTCCAATAAATTTTCCAGAGAACCAAATTGTTCGATCAGTTTTTGAGCTGTTTTTTCACCAACTCCAGGAATTCCTGGAATGTTATCTACGGCATCGCCCATCAAACCCAGCATGTCAATCACTTGGTCAACATGGGTGATGTTCCATCGTTGACAAACTTCTTTTGGCCCCAGAATTTCAACACCCTTGCCCATAAAAGCAGGTTTATACATTTTTATTCTTTCCTCCACCAATTGGCCATAATCTTTGTCAGGAGTCATCATGTACACTTCAATGTCCGGATTCGCACGAACGGCCTTTTTGGCAATGGTCCCAATGATGTCATCCGCTTCATAACCATCTAAAATCAGGATTGGGATGTCCATGGCTTCAACAAGGCGTTTCACATAAGGAATCGCGATGGTGATGTCTTCGGGTTGAACTTGTCTTTGTGCTTTGTATGGCGTGTATTCCACATGCCGAAATGTAGGAGCAGAGGTGTCAAAAGCCACACCAAGGTAATCCGGTTTTTCCTTTTGAATGACTTCTAAAATGGTATTGGCAAAACCGAAAACAGCGCTGGTATTGATTCCTTTTGATGAAATTCGGGGTGTTTTGGCAAAGGCAAAATGTGCACGATAAATCAATGCCATTGCATCAAAAAGGAATAATTTTTTCATATCTTTAAGCTTGTTTTGTGTGGGAATAAACCCAATTTCAAAGATAATGAATAAATAAGATATTTATGAATTTAGCAGACCTTCGTGAGAATTATCAAAAGGGAGAGTTATTGGAAAGTCAGGTTGATGCGCATCCGATGGAACAATTTAGGATTTGGTTTCAGCAGGCCATTAATTCAAAGATTTTGGAACCGAATGCCATGTTTCTTAGTACATTGGGTCAAAATAACCGTATTGCTGGACGCATCGTTTTATTAAAAAGTGCAAGCGATTCATTTACTTTTTTTACCAATTATTTTTCCAAAAAAGGAGGAGATCTTTCGCATCACCCGCAAGCGGCACTGACTTTTTTTTGGGGAGAATTGGAGCGACAAATTCGAATTGAGGGACATGTTCAAAAATTGGATGAATCCTTATCTGAAGCATATTTTCAACAAAGACCACGTGCCTCACAAATAGGTGCCTGGGTATCAGAGCAAAGTTCCCGCATCGAGTCGAGGGAAATCTTGGAACAACGTTATTCTGAATTAAACGAACAATATGAAGGAAAAACCATTCCAAAACCTGAGCATTGGGGTGGCTATGAATTAATCCCGGATTATATGGAATTTTGGCAAGGTCGATCCTCACGTCTGCACGATCGCATCATTTATGAATTACTTGATGGAAAATGGGAAATAGGTAGATTGGCCCCTTGATAATTATGAATGATGAGTTATGAATTATGAATTGTATGTTTCTTACTCATAATTCATAACTCATAATTCATAAATATTTCTCACTTCCAAGGTCTTTTGAGTTTGAAAACCTTCACCATATTTCACACCAATTTTATGTCCCATTTCCATGGCTCTGGCTTCTATGAAATTTAGAAAGTCAGGGGAGGAAATATACGAGTTTGGTTCCGAGGAATTAGGATCAAAAAATTGACTTTTAAATGCTCGAATTGCCTTTTCTTTTAATGCCCAATGCGAAGTAATATCAATGACAAAATCTGGTTCTAAGTATTTATCTTGGATGTAATGAAACACGTTTTTGGGTCTCCAAGCAGTTTGTTCTTCACTCGTTTGTCCGTCAATGGTTTTGATTTGTCTAAGCCCAGCTAAAAAACAAGCATCAATCGCTAATTTGGCACCTTTACCATGATCAGGATGACGGTCTTCAAGGGCATTGGCTAATACAATTTCAGGCTGATACCTCCGTATGACCTGAATCAACTTCATTTGAGCCTCTTCGTTGTTTTGAAAAAAACCGTCTTTGATTTCCAGGTTTTCTCTGGCATGCAATCCCAATATTTTCGTGGCCTCTATCGACTCCGCTAATCGAATTTCGGGTGTTCCTCGGGTTCCTAATTCACCTTTGGTGAAATCAACAATGCCGACTTTTTTGCCTCTTTGGATGTATTCTGCTATTGTTCCCGAACAAGCTAATTCTGCATCGTCGGGGTGAGCAGCCATGACCAAAATATCTAATTTCATGTTTCGAACGATTTAACGAATACGTAACCTTCTGCCGGCACGTATGGTAGAATTTAACCTCAGACCGTTTATTTTAGCTAATTTACTGGTAGAAGTTCCCGCCCTTTGTGCGATGGAGCCTAAAGTGTCTCCTGAACGAACTTTTATCCATGCTTTTTTTCGAGAACGGATTTTATCTCCAGCACTTCCATATTCATTTCTCAAAGAAAGCAATCGGCGATCAAAGGTTCTGGAAGAAATTAATATATGATCAGAAACAGGTTCTGCTTTCCCAAAATCATACACGTTATTTGGATTAAAAGGGTTTCCCTCATACCTCGTTTCAAAATGCAAGTGAGAACCAGTACTTCTTCCCGTATTGCCACCTAAACCTATTTCATCGCCAGCTTTCACAAACTGTCCAGGCTCAAAATTTCTTTTTGATAAGTGGCCATACAATGTTTCTAAGCCGTTATAATGCCGAACTACCATGTAATTTCCATAACCTCCATAATTGAATCCTGAAATACGAACAATTCCATCAAAGGCGGAAAGAACTGGATAGCCTGTTTCTAAATCTAAATCGATGCCTGCATGTAATCTACCCCATCTCGGTCCAAAAGGACTGGTTTGTTTTATATTCGACAATGGATTTGACCAATTTCTGCCAGAGGGGATGTTGTATAATTCAATGTCGACAGGTTCGTCTAGGTCTTTGGCATCTAAGTCATAAGGGTCAATGTTCTGCGTATCCCAGATAGAATAATAAGAAGCAACTGTCACAAAATCTTCGCTACCTTCCGGGGCATTTTCTTCCTCAATTTCCACCACAAATGATTCACCCTCATCTACCGAGGTAGTATCAAAATTACTGATGGTAGGATTTTGAAATTTAATGGGTTCGTACTTTCGCTCTTCCATTTCAGATCCCGCAATTTTACCGCTTGTTTCCGTCTCATTACGAAATTGCAAGGGCGGTAACTCATCCAAATCTTCTCTGTTGTTGGTTTTACTTGGATTTTGTGGTTTTGTTTCAATTTTTGTATTTTTTTTGAACAAAGATTTCTCCTGTCCATAAAGAACAGATCCTCCATTCAACACAAAAAAGGCAAATAAAATAACGAATAATTTCATATTTAATTTTTAGTGTAAACCTTCTGCTGCCAACCATCTTTCGGCGTCCAAAGCTGCCATACATCCACTACCTGCGGCAGTGACAGCCTGGCGATAAATCGAATCTTGTACATCACCACAAGCAAAAACGCCAGGAATGTTGGTTTTTGAGCTTCCTTTTTCAGTGATCAAATATTCTTGGGTATCCATGTGCAACTGCTCTTTGAAAATTCCCGTGTTGGGTTGATGTCCAATGGCGACAAAAAAGCCGGTTAATGCAATTTCTTTCGTATTTCCTGTTTGATTATTTTTCAATCGAATACCCGTAACTCCGTTAGCATCTCCCAAGATTTCTTCGGTCTCTGAGTTCCAATGTATTTCTATTTTGGGATTCTTTTTAACACGTTCTTGCATGATCAAGGAAGCTCTCATTTCTCCTCTTCTAACAATCATGTGGACTTTCTCACAAAGGTTAGCTAAATAACTAGCTTCCTCGGCAGCTGTATCTCCGGCACCTACTACAGCGACAGTTTGGTTTCTGTAAAAGAAGCCATCGCAAACTGCACAGGCAGAAACGCCCAATCCATTGTAGGTGGTTTCTCCTTCCAATCCTAACCATTTGGCAGAAGCACCTGTTGCAATGATTACTGCATCTGCTTCAAGTTCTGTTGTATCATCAATCCAAACTTTTTTGGGGCTGGAACTGAAGTCTACCTTAGTCGCTAATCCAAAACGAACATCCGTTCCAAATCTTTTTGCTTGATTTTCCAAATCGATCATCATCGTTGGACCATCCACACCTTGTGGATATCCTGGAAAATTATCAACTTCGGTAGTGGTCGTTAATTGACCACCTGGTTGACTACCTTGGTACATGATTGGATGCAATCCCGCTCTAGAAGCATAAATAGCAGCAGTATATCCTGCAGGACCCGAACCGATAATCAAACATTTTATTTTTTCAGCCATTGTTATTATTTCGAATATGTATATCTGTGAAGTTTATTAGCCTGCAAAATTCGGGAAATAAGCTTACAATCACAAACAATGATTTTTAAGTCTTAATTATTACATTTGTCTGATAAGCTCAGTTAAAACGCATGAAAAAAAAGAATATTACATCTAACCTAACTTTTTGGGTTCTTTTGTCCATTTTTATTGGTGTGATTGTCGGTCATTTTAATCCCGAACTTGCTTTATATCCTGTATTTGATAAAAAAATAACCTACGCTTTTTTAGGAGCGGAAATTAGTATTGGGCCTAGTCTGAGTGAAGTGCTCAGTGGGTTTTTCATCAGTTTGGTTAAATTATTCATCAATCCCATCATATTTTTAACGATTAGTCTGGGTATCGTAAACATGGGGAATTTAAAGAAGGTAGGTCGAGTAGGAGGAAAGGCTTTGTTGTATTTTGAAGTAGTTACCACGGTTGCTTTATTGATTGGATTAGGGGTTTCTCAAATTTTAGCACCCGGTGAAGGTGTCATCACAGAGGGCTTATCCAATGGAGATATCAGTAAATACACTCAGAAGGCAGCTTCTTTTTCTTGGTGGTCCTTCTTCAAAGAAAACTTTACCATTCAGGTATTATTTTTTTCCATCTTTTTTGGCATTTTCTTGAACCAGGTACGAGGAAAGGCTCGTATGATTTCTGGCATGCAACAAGCCTCCCATTGGGTATTTAAGGGTTTACATGCCATCATGTTTTTAGCGCCATTAGGTGCTCTAGGCGGTATGGCATATACCATTGGTAAATTTGGCATTCATTCCTTGTTGCCTTTGGCCAAATTAATGAGCTCTGTGTATTTGACCATGGCCATATTCATTTTTGTGGTTCTTGGTTTAATCATGCGCAGTTGTGGTGAGAAAATTTGGTCCTTCTTAGGTTTTATCAAAGCAGAGCTATTGATTGTTTTAGGAACCTCTTCTTCCGAAGCAGCTTTACCTTCTCTGATGCAAAAATTGGAACAAATGGGCTGTTCCAAATCCGTTGTTGGATTGGTAGTTCCAGCAGGTTATTCCTTTAACTTAGATGGCACAAGCATTTACCTTTCCATGGCTACCTTATTTTTAGCTCAAGTTTATGGAATACAATTAAGTTGGGAGCAACTCTTGACCATTATCGGTGTATTAATGATCACCTCCAAAGGAGCTGCTGGAGTAACCGGCAGCGGATTTGTTGTGTTAGCTTCTACCTTGACAGCCTTGCAAGTGATTCCAATGGAAGGTTTAGCTTTGTTACTAGGCGTGGACCGTTTTATGTCCGAGGCAAGAGCCATTACCAATTTCATCGGAAACGGAGTAGCTACAGTTTGGATTGCCAAACACGAAGGAGAATTTACGGCTCCTGTTAAAGAATGATTTTCATCAATAAATTATACATATGTCCATTTCGCCAACCTTAAAACAAGATGCGCTGGATTACCATTCTGTTGGTAAACCGGGTAAAATAGAAGTCAAGCCCACTAAGTCAACAGCCACGCAAAGAGATCTTTCTTTGGCTTATTCACCTGGAGTAGCTGAACCCTGTTTGGAAATTGCTTCATCGATTGAGAAAGTATATGATTACACCGCAAAAGGTAATTTGGTAGGGGTTATCTCCAATGGAACTGCTGTCTTAGGTTTAGGAAACATTGGTCCGGAAGCGAGCAAGCCAGTGATGGAAGGCAAGGGAGTTTTGTTTAAAATTTTCGCCGATATCGATGTTTTCGATTTGGAATTAGCTTGCACCGATCCGGATGAATTTGTTGAAACGGTTGTTCGTTTAGAACCAACTTTTGGTGGGATTAATTTGGAAGACATCAAATCACCCGAATGTTTTGAAATTGAGGAAAAATTAAAAGCTCGTTTATCCATTCCCATCATGCATGATGATCAGCATGGAACGGCCATAATTTCCTCTGCGGCTCTCATCAATGCCCTGGAATTGGTAAACAAAGACATATCAAAGGCCAAATTTGTGGTTTCAGGTGCTGGTGCAGCGGCTATTTCTTGCATCAAACTCTATTTGAAATTAGGTGCGCAAATTGAAAACTTTTTCATTTTTGATAAAGATGGCTTGGTATCAAAATCCAGAACTGATCTAAATCGCTATTTGATTCCGCTTGCTTGTGAAATCGACGAGGAACCTAGTTTGGCCGAAGCTATGGTGGCTGCCGATGTTTTTCTGGGTTTATCAGTTGGAAATATCTTAAGTAAAGAAATGGTGGCATCGATGGCGCCCAATCCGATTGTCTTTGCTATGGCAAATCCCACACCCGAAATTGGCTATGAAGAAGCTAAGTCGGTAAGAGCTGATTTAATCATGGCCACAGGTAGATCAGACTATCCCAATCAAGTTAATAATGTGCTCGGATTTCCTTTTATTTTTCGAGGAGCTTTGGATGTTCGCGCTTCTTCCATCAACGATGAGATGAAATTGGCCGCTGCCAAGGCATTGGCCTCTTTGGCTAAAAAACCTGTTCCTGAGATCGTCAATCTAGCCTATAACGAAAAAAGCATGAGTTTCGGAAGGGACTATATCATACCGAAGCCCATCGACCCTCGATTAATTACTTGTATTTCCATGGCCGTGGCCAAAGCTGCGATGGATTCAGGAGTGGCCACTAAACCGATTGTGAATTGGGATGAGTATGAAAATCAATTGTCCAAACGTTTAGGTCTGGATAATCAAGTAATGAAATTCATTCTTAAACGTGCCAAATCTAACCCTAAACGAATCGTTTTTGCTGATGCCGAAAACTTAAAAGTGTTAAAGGCCGTTCGTGAAGTGTTGGATGAGGGCATTGCTTTCCCCATTTTATTGGGTAACCAAAATAAAATTTACGCCCTTAGTGTGGAACATCACATTGATTTGGCCGGAACAGAAATTGTGGACATTAAATCCGATGAAAATAAACCTTTGTTGAAAGAGTTCGCTGATTTGTTTTACGAGAAGCGAAAACGCAGGGGATATACCCAATGGGAAGCCAATAAGCAGGTAAAAAAGAGCAATTATTTTGCTTCCATGATGCTGGAAACAGGGCGTGCGGATGGTGTAATCACCGGCTTGACCAAAAATTACCCAGAAGCCATTCGTCCTGCTTTGCAAATCATCGGTAAAAAAAATGGGGTCAATAAAGTATCAGGGATGTATTTGTTATTGAGCAAAAAAGGTCCACTTTTCTTTTCTGATACCACCATTAATTTCCAACCCAATGTTAACGATTTGGTGGAAATCACGGAGTTGACCGCGGAGGCAGTTGAACGATTCAATATTACTCCTCGCATCGCCATGCTAAGTTATTCTAACTTTGGTTCGGCAGATGGAGAAGATGCCTTAAAAATGCGCGAAGCTACTCATCTCTTACAAGAAAAGCATCCTAATTGGATCATAGAGGGTGAAATGCAAGCTCATTTGGCATTTGACAAAGAATTAAGGCAACAAAACTACCCTTTTGCTAAATTAGGAAATGATACGGCCAATACCCTGATTTTCCCCAATCTTTCCGCAGCCAATATTGCCTATAACCTATTAAAAGAAGCGGCGGAGATAGAATATGTGGGGCCTATTTTATTAGGATTGAAAAAGCCCGTGCATGTTTTGCAGTTAGGAGCATCTGTGCGTGAAATCATCAACATGGTGGCCATTGCTGTGGTGGAGGCGCAAACGTCTACGGATTAATGTTGTCCCATCCAAGCTTTTCTCAAGGCTAATTGCTCTTCAGTCGGATGAGGCATTTCCTTGATAACATTGATGAGATTTTCCTTGATTAATTGAAAAGGGGCTTTGAGCGTAAAAAGATCAAAGCCTTTTTCTTTGTTAGGTCTTGCGATTTGCAGTTCCAAAATATCGCCAATTCGAACACTTCCCATGAAGCGCCCTACACTCTGGGAAAAATTTTCCATGTCCAATGGCAAAGAATTGATGGAGATCAATTCATCTTTGGCAGATAAACCCATTTGCTGACCCATCTCATCGATGCTTGCTGCTGAATTGATGGTTAAACGATGCGTGGAGGCATTGACATTTAAACCTTGGAAATCAAATCCCAATGATCTTTTTGAATTTTTAATTTCTCGAGAGCTAAGTTCATAACCAATCCACCCAAGCCATTCATTGAGCGGAAGTGTTTGCTTGCCTTTGATATAGGAATCAAAAAAGTCTTTAACCTTAGCTTGGCCAGTCATTTTTTCAATTTGTCCAAATAACTCATCGTCTTTGAAGGATTTATTTTTTCCATAAATTTTGGCAAGGTCTTCCAACATGTTTTGCGTTCCATATTTTCCTTGGCTCCATTTTCTCAAAGATAAATCTAATCCAAAACCCAATAAAGCACCTTTTTGATAGACATTGCTGTATTCGGATTTGTATTTACCCAATACATTTTTACTCATTTCTGTAAAAGAAACGGAATTGTCATATTGCAGATTCATGGTTTCCCACTTTTCTTTGATGGTGTTAATGAATCGAGCAATGTCTTGATTCGCTCTCAACTGCGCGTGATGTGCTGCATATTCAGTGAGGCCTTCGTACAACCATAAATGTTGCGACATTTTGGGTTGATTGAAATTGAAATTGCCGATTTCTTCGGAGTGGATGTTTAATGGAGTTAGGACATGGAAAAATTCGTGTGCACTGACATCAGAGATGGTTTGCCCTAAAGCCTGAATGTTTCCTTCTGGCAAATAGTAAAAGGATGATTGTGCATGTTCCAGTGCACCATAACTGCCGTTTTTCAAATGATCGGATAGGACAATCAAGTAGGCATATTTATCAACAGGCAATTTTCCTCCTAAGTAGTTTTTTTGTAGTTCTAACAAAGGTTTGATCTTCTGTGCAACTTGCTCAGCTGTGAGTGTATGATTTGGCGTAAAAACAGAGATTAATATTTCTGTATTCGCAATATTGAATCTAACGGTATCAGGTTCTGTGTAGAGTAGGGGCGCGTCAACCAAATCTTGGTAAGATGAAATTTGGAACAAATCGGTGTTTGATTTGCTATCCGACAAATTTTTCATGGAAGTGGCACCGTAAAATCCTTCGGGTTTGCGAATTTCTAATTGAAGTTTCGATTTTTCAAATCCCTCAAAATAACCAAAAAGACAATGTGTATTTAATGCGAAAAGTTGCTTAGCATCAAAGGAACTTCCTGCAGGCTCAAAAATGTATTCTCCTTCAATTTCCGGACTATCCCAAGTATCATCCACCCAATAACTAATTTTCTGCAAGGATTGAGCTGATTTGATCGTAAAGCCATTAATGCCATTTTGTTTAACAGGCAATTCTTTGCCACTTTTATCCCAAGCCTTGAAATCGCTGATGTAACGTCCAAAATCGTAATTAACATAAGTACCAGGAACTATTTTAGGTAAATAATAGGTAACAGTACTTTTATTGATTTTGGGAGCCTTTACAGTAATTTCCAAACGATCATCTTGTAGTTTGGTTAAATCCAGAGAATACTGGATTTCGTTCTGTGACCAAACATTGAATGAAAGCAATGTGAATAAGGTAGCAATGAATTTTGACATCAGTTTTTGTAATTTAACGCTTCTTGCGGATTGATTTTTTTGATAAAAAGGGTGGGAAGTACGATGATCACCGCCACCAATAGGCAAGTAAACACATTGACGTACAACCATGTTTCTGGAGACCAATGGATGGGAACTGAATTCATGTAATAGCTTTCTGGATCCAATGGAATGATTTTATATTGATCTTGAACATAGCAAAATGCGGCTGCAATTACATTGGCTAAAATCAATCCTCTTAAAATAATGAAGAATCCATTCCACCAAAAAATGCGTTGGATTTGTTTGTGGTCGCAGCCTAGCGCTTTCAAAAGTCCAATCATGGGAATTCTCTCCATGATCAATACCCATAAAGTGGCAATGAGGTTAAAGGCCGCAACAATCAATAGTAAGCTGATAAAAATAACGATGTTTCGGTCTAACATCATCATCCAATCAAACATGGCAGGGTATATTTCATAAATGGTATCTAGCTTCCATTCCAATGGCATGTTTTTTTCGATTTGAGTAGTCAATGCATTGAAATCAGCTCCTTTTCGATAAAAGACCTCATAAGTGCCCAACGAGTCGCTCGTCCAACCGTTCATTTTTTGGACCCATTCCCGGTCAGCTAATACGTACATTTTATCGAGTTCTTCCAATCCCGTTTCATAAATACCAGTTATTTTCACTTTCCTAGGTCGTTCAGGATTGTTTAAGAAGTAGAAAATTAATTGATCATTTAATTTAGCTTTGAGTTGTTTGGACAAAGCCTGGCTAATGATGATGCTTTGTTTTTCGGATAAGCTGGTACTCCCCGAAATCAAATTGTTGGCCAATTGCTGAGGAGGCATGTCTTTTCCAATTCCCTTGACAATCACACCGCTCAATCCAACATCACCTACCAATATTCCTGGTTTTTGGACATGCGCTTGCACATGGTCTATTTCAGGATGAC